>JALFIK010000090.1 GCA_022776205.1 Eubacterium sp. | reverse complement strand
AACCGACCCCATTTCCACCTTCTTTGCTGCCTTGGGAGAATCCATCGCCTTAAGATTCTCATACCGTTCAAGACGGGCTTTCTGTTTAGTAGAACGAGCTTTTGCTCCTCGCATCACCCATTTTTTCTCATTTCTTAAAATACTCTGTCTCTTGCGCTCAGATGCTTCGAGAATATCTTCCCTCTGTGCTTTTCTCTCCAGATAACCGGAATAATTCGTATCATAGAAGTAGATCTTTCCCCTGTCAATCTCCCAGATACAATTTGTCACCTGGTCTAAGAAATACCGATCATGTGTTACCATCAACAAAATACCCCGATATGTTCTTAAATAATTTTCAAGCCAATCGGACATCTGATTATCCAGATGGTTTGTAGGTTCATCAAGAATCAGCACATCAGGTTTTGTCAGCAATACTTTGCAAAGAGCCGCCCGCTTTTTCTGGCCTCCGGACAAATTCCCCATCTGCTCATTAAAATCATCAAGTTCCAGAGCGATGAGCATTGCCCTGGCTTCACTTTCTACAGGAAAATCTGTATGTTCTCTTCCATCACAAACATAAGAAAGCACCGTACAGCCGGCATCACATTGCGGATTTTGTTCCATCCACCCTACTGTCATACCATTAGAAAATATAATCTGCCCTTCATCGGCCTCTTCCTCCCCTGCAATAATCCGAAGCAGGGTCGATTTACCCGTACCGTTTACTCCAATGATTCCTATTTTATCTCCCTCATCCACACTGCAGGAAAGGTCATCCAGAACCATCTTATCTCCATATAATTTTGAAATATGTTCTACATTGATTACGCTCATTATTACTCCCTGATAATATATTTTTGCCGTAATTCAGGCTGGCAATTTTTTATATTATAACACATTTATTGTAATCCAACAAAAAAGAGTATAGAAAAAAATTTCTATACTCTCGAGTGCAGTTGACGGGACTTGAACCCGTACCCAGTTAGCCCGGACTAGATCCTTAGTCTAGCGCGTATGCCAATTCCGCCACAACTGCTTATTTATATTTTGTTTTAACTTTATGTCTCTCTCACTGACGAAAGTCATTATAACACGCTGTTTCATAAAATGCAAGCACTTTTTTAAATTTTTTTAATTTTTTTGTTTTTTTTAATTTTAGTGAAAATAAGAGCTGCGGAAAACAGCATAAATACTTACTCCCCGCTGTTTCCCGCAAGCTGTGGATCTACTGTATAATCATTAAAATATCGGATATCTGTGGTAAGATAAAAACCATTTTCGGTTAGAAAAGCAGATTCCCCCTTCTGATTAATCACCTTACCCGTGATTTTTACTTTGTCACCAACATATACTGATTTCACTACATTATCTGCTTGAAAATCTGCCCAGGAACGGAGACGGACTCCCGAAGAACTTATGTAAGTAATCACCACATAACCCTCCAGTTTCTCATAAGATGTCAGTTTTTCAACACATTTTTTATCTGCCCGAACATATAGTCCATTCATTAATTTATAATAGGTCTCATCCCGGTAGGTTCCTTTCTTTACAGCCCGAAGAAGCTGTCCGTTTTTAAGGCTTTCCGATGTATCTGTTTTCTTTCCCGGAATTTCACTGGCAAAATATCCCCTGTCCGGCACATTTTTTATCATAATGTATCCCGGTTCGAATTTTTTATCTTCTAAAAGATAATCTCCTGCGGCCGGATTTCCCGAATGCTTCAGGGAAAAAACAGCCGCCTCCCCATGGTAAGTGTGACTTCCCAGATAAAACTTTAAACCTGCCATAAAGAGAAAAACACACCCGACAAGGGAGAGGGAAAAAATCATGGATAATACAGATTCCTTTGCAGATGGATTTGATTCCTGTCTTTTTTCCCTGTCTTTCATAAAATTAATAATCCCATTTTGTAAGATTATAATGTTCAATAATATAGGATAACTCGTTTACATAACCCGACCATGTACAATAACCGCCTTTTTGTAAAATGGAAAGCTGTTGTTTATAATCTTTCGTTGCGGTCAGTCCATAATATCTTCTATAGCTTCCATTCATCGCATTCGAAAGATACGCGGAATGATCCGCGACAGACTGGGCAACAGAGCTGTACTTTCGGAACTTTGCGGTAATGACATATTTCTGTCCCTTCTTATCTTCCTCCGTTGTCTTTACAGTGACGAAACTTCCGTCCCATGTGGAACCCGTCCAGTTATTTCCGGAAAGAGAAGTTTTCATACCAAACATATTATTCGAACTCTGTGCCAGTCCGGATTTGCCCCATCCACTCTCATTGATTGCCTGGGCTAAGGTCACAGAAGCAAGTACACCCGTTTTTTTACAGTCTTCTCTCGCAATCGGACCAAGAGTATCAATGAATTGCTGTGTATTCATACTTTTAAAAGCTACTGCCTGAAGGTTATTGGTTGAAACAGAAACCGACGGGGCATTTGTCGTTACCGGTTCCATATTTTTCTCTGTAAGATAGGCAGCATGTTTTTTTATACTATAAGTATATCCAATTCCCAAAGCTTCACTTACCACACGGGAAGGTACCATGATCACAGTCGTCCCTGACACTTTTGCTTTAAACGGAGCGGTACGAAGTTTTTGATATTTTCCATTCACATAAGCATATTTTTTATTGATCTTAAGAATAATTTTGTTTCCATTATGAGTAAGAGTTAATGTATTTCCATTATTACTCTTTGCATATGAAATCTTCGGCCCGTTTTTTACCAGTGCATTCTGATATGGAACCATAATATTTTTATTGATATATAAAGCCGGTCGTTTCGAGCTGTTCACTCTTTTTCCATTGTAATACACTTTATAGCTTGCCCCACGATAACGGACTGTCTTTCCTGCTTTTTTATATGTAACTGCCGCTGAAACATTCAATGTACTTGCTGCCATTACAAAGGCCATCAAAAAGATTGCCGCTTTTTTAAATCGTTTTACATTTTTCATAACTATCTCCTCCCTTTACGAAACAAA
Source organism: Eubacterium sp. (assembly GCA_022776205.1). Taxonomy (GTDB): domain Bacteria; phylum Bacillota; class Clostridia; order Lachnospirales; family Lachnospiraceae; genus Anaerobutyricum. The sequence goes on along the minus strand of JALFIK010000090.1, from coordinate 14,021 downwards.
ATTTAATGTTATTTAATGAATGGACAACTTTTTTGTAAATAAAAAAGACCAGCAGATATTATCTGCTGGTCCCCATCTTCATTAGGCCACCTTGCTCTTTGCTAATTCTGCAAGAGCGGTAAATCCTGCCGGATCACTGATTGCCATCTCGGAAAGCATCTTTCTGTTAACTTCCACACCTGCTAACTTTAATCCATGCATCATCTTGCTGTAAGAGATTCCGTTCATTCTTGCTGCCGCATTGATACGTGCGATCCATAACTGTCTGAACTGTCTCTTTCTCTGTTTTCTTCCGGCATAAGAACTTGCCAAAGCTCTCATTACGGACTGTTTTGCTACTCTATACTGTTTAGATCTTGCTCCTCTGTAACCTTTTGCAAGTTTCAGTGTTCTGTTATGTCTTTTCTTTGCACCGATTGCGCCTTTAACTCTAGCCATTATTAACTTCCTCCTCTATGCGATTAAAGATATGGTAAAATCTTCTTCATGTTCTTTTCGTTTGTTGCATCAGTAATTGTTGCTTTTCTTAAATTTCTTTTTCTCTTCTGAGATTTCTTTGTTAAAATATGGCTCTTGTAAGCTTTATTCCTTTTTAACTTTCCAGTACCTGTTTTTTTAAAACGTTTCGCAGCTGCTCTGCTTGTTTTCATTTTTGGCATAATATTTGTCCTCCTGATTTCTATTCTTAAATTAACGTTTTTCGGTTAAAAACATTATCATGCTTCTTCCTTCAAATTTCGGCTGTTTGTCAATAACTGCCACATCCGAAAGCTGTTGCGCGAATTCTTCAAGAATCACCTTGCTGGAATTAACATGAGCAAGTTCTCTTCCGCGGAAACGGAGAGTCACCTTAACCTTGTCACCCTTAGAAAGAAACTTGCGTGCCTGATTGATCTTGGTATTCAGATCATTCTTATCAATGTTTGGAGAAAGTCTTACTTCCTTCACATCAATTGTTTTCTGTTTTTTCTTGGCTTCCTTTTCTTTACGGGCAAGTTCATATCTATATTTTCCATAATCAATAATCTTGCACACAGGCGGTTTTGCATTCGGAGCAATCTTCACAAGGTCAAGCTCTGCCTCTCTGGCAAGCTTCATGGCTTCTTTGGCAGACATGATTCCAAGCTGCTCTCCATTACTGCTGATTACTCTGACCTCTCTGTCACGTACCTGTTCATTAATCATTAATTCGTTAATAGTAGTACACCTCCATAAAATAAAAATTATTCCGGCAATTCAAGTACCTCTTGTGCCCAAGACTCATGAAAAACATAGAAAAAAATGGACAGCCACAAGACTATCCACAAATATCTTCATAATGATTCTCAAACGGAAATCCATTATTTAACTGATATTAACCCAAGTCACCATCTTGTGCTAAGGTGAGAGTGGACACTCTGCTTCTTTGTTACTTAATAACCTCATTAACTATAACACTCTATTATTTCCCTGTCAAGGATTTTTTTAATCCAAAATTAGTTTTTTATAAATCCAAAATTAGTTTTTTCCCTTCTTTTTGATAGGGACGATATTTGATACCAACCATATCAAACATTCGTTTCGCAGCCCTCGTCGAATCTGTGTCTGCATACTTGTCAGAATAATAGATTACCTCTGTGATTCCTGCCTGAATGATTGCCTTCGTACATTCGTTACACGGAAAAAGTGTCGTATAAATTCTTGCCCCTCTCAGGGACCCTCCACTGTAATTCAAAATTGCATTCAGTTCCGCATGGCATACATATAAATATTTCGTATCCAGGGGCGTTCCCTTCCGCTCCCATGGCATTCTGTCATCATCACATCCTGTCGGCATACCATTGTAGCCCATGGATAAAATCTTATTATGAGGGCTGACGATACAGGAGCCGACCTGCGTATTATCATCCTTGCTCCTCTGTGCAGACAACAGGGCAACTCCCATAAAATAGGCATCCCAGGAAACATAATCTTCTCTTTTCATCTTTGAATTCCCCCACTTTTCCTTTTTTATATCATACCAGAACCAGGCAAATTTGTCCACTTTATACAATGCGGGATGCCCTGTGGAAAAAGATAACACATTCTCCTTCCTTTCTTAAAAAAAGGAGGCGGAAACAAACTTCCACCTTCTCTATCAAAAATATATTTTTCTTCTTTGTTCTATTACTCATCCAGGGAAAATCTTTCATGAACAGCGTTCAGGGCTTTCTCTGTATATTTCTCATCAACGAGTACAGTTACACGGATTTCAGATGTGCTGATCATCTTAATGTTTACTCCCGCATCATAGAGAGCCTCAAACATGGAAGCAGCAACGCCTGGGTGAGTCATCATTCCTGCTCCGACAATTGAAATTTTCGCCACATCTTTTTCTTCATCAATTTTCTTATATTCGCTTTTCGGAAAACTCTTCTGGATTGCAACAACGGCTTCATCTGCCACGTCTTCCGAGACGGTAAAGGAAATATCTTTTGTTCCGTCACGTCCGACTGACTGTAAAATAATATCAACATTAATATTATGTTTGGCAAGAACATTAAATAAATGGAAAGCAATTCCCGGTTCATCCTTTAATCCCATCACTGCAATTCTTGTCGCATTCTTATCTGCAGCCACTCCGCTTACAAGCATCTTTTCCATGTTTACTTCCTCCTTGACAACTGTTCCTTCATGATCATTTAAGCTGGATCTGACAACCAGCTGTACTCCGTATTTTTTCGCCATCTCCACTGACCGGTTGTGAAGCACACCTGCCCCGAGAGTGGCAAGTTCAAGCATCTCGTCATATGTAATCTCGTTGAGCTTTTTGGCAGTCTTTACATAACGTGGATCCGCTGTGAAAACTCCATCCACATCTGTATAAATCTCACATGCGTCTGCTCTCAATGCTGCAGCAAGGGCAACGGCCGTCGTATCAGAACCACCTCTTCCGAGTGTGGTAACATTATCATATTTATCAATTCCCTGAAATCCTGTGACAAGAACGATCTTTCTCTGCTCCAGTTCATTATAGATTCTGTCCGTATCAATCCTCTTTAACTGCGCATTACCATAACGGTGCGTCGTGTGCATGGACACCTGAAATGCATTTAAGGATACAGCCGGAACTCCCAGTGCTCCCATGGCCATCGCCATCAATGCTACAGAAATCTGCTCTCCTGTTGTAATCAGCATATCCATCTCTCTTTTTGAAGGAGACGGATTAATATCCCTTGCCATCCCGATCAGGTCATCGGTGGATTTCCCCATGGCAGACAAAACAACTACAACATCATTCCCTTTCTTGTAGTCTTCAATGCACCTTCTGGCGACATTAAATATTCTTTCCTTATTTCCTACAGATGTTCCTCCAAACTTCTTTACGATTAACATTCTGTTCCTCCCTAAATCGTGTCTTAGTATTTTAAACGGGAAATAATCCGTCAAAGCAGATTCGGCGTCATTTCCATTGCAAATTATTTTACATATTTTTCAGGAATCAGTCAAGACGAATTCTGTTAATTATACATTCAAATCGTAAAATTGCATGATTAAAGTCTTTTTCCTTCATCACACCGGTAATAAAAGCCTTTTCATCAAGTCCGTCGACTGCCACCGGTTCTACCTGACCAAATGCTTCATGAATTCTCTCCCAGTCAGTCTGTACAGGCATTCTCACGAAATATTTTCTCTCGAAGTCTGAGATATCGCTTAAAGGAAGCTTTGTCCTGTCCCAAAGAATGGAAATGTGTTCTCCTTTGTGTTTTACACAGGCAACCACATCCGCTGCTACGGCACTGGCCGTCGGCAGCTTGCCGGCTCCCTTTCCGTAAAACATCGTATCATCCACCATATTTCCATGGACAAAGATCGCATTAAAAACATCCTTTACACCGGAAAGAGGATGGCTGTTGTCAATAAGCATCGGACAAACCATAGCATAATATTTTCCATTTTTTTTCATACTGCTTCCGAGAAGTTTGATACTTTTTCCCATGGCAGCAGCATAACGGATATCTTCGGCGGTAATTTTCGTAATTCCTTCGGTATAAATATCTTCATAATCCACCTGCTGTCCATACGCAAGAGAAGAGAGAATTGCAATTTTACGACAGGCATCATATCCTTCCACATCTGCCTCAGGATGCAGTTCTGCATAGCCCTTCTCCTGCGCCTCTTTTAAGGCTTCCTCAAAAGAAATACCTGCTTCTTCCATTTTCGTAAGCATATAGTTCGTCGTGCCATTTAATATACCACTGATCTTCTCAACAACATCTGCGGTGAGGCTGGAAATCAAAGGACGAAGAATCGGTATTCCTCCACCGACACTGGCTTCAAAAAGAAAATTTGTATTTTTTTCATCCGCAATCTCAATAAGCTCTGCTCCATATTTTGCCACAAGTTCCTTATTGGAGGTTGCAACACCGCGTCCCTGCAAAAGTGCTTTTTTTACAAAGGTATATGCCGGTTCCACACCGCCCATGCACTCTACAACGATCTGAATGTCTTCGTCTTTCTCTATAATTCCATAATCATGAACTACTTTATCTTCATTCACATCCCCCGGAAAATCTCTCAAATCAAGAATATACTTTACAGAAACTTCTTCTCCTGCACGCTTTGCAATCACCTCTGTGTTTGTCTGAAGTACTTCCACAACACCGGACCCGATTGTCCCATATCCTAATACTGCTACGTTTATCATACTCTTCCTCCTCATTTTATTCCTCGGATATAATCTTCAGATTGTTGATTCCATCCGCATTTTCCATTTTATCAAAAAGTTCGGTAATATCATCCGTGATCGGCAAAATCATCACACTTAAGGTTACCAGGGCCATATGATTGACCGGTATACTCTGATGGATTGATAAAACATTTGCCTTACAGTCTGCAACGATTTTAAGCACACGGGACAACAGACCGGGCCGATCTTCCATCTCCATCAGAAAAGTAATCGTCTTTCCCTGAATTTTCTCATGAATCGGAAAAATATCATCTTTATATTTGTAGTAAGAACTCCGACTTATGCCAACCTGATCAATTGCCTCACGAATCGTCTTTACCTCTCCCCGGTTTAACAGAGCATTGGCCTGTGCAACTTTCAGCAGAATTTCCGGCAGAGCCTTCTTCTTTACCATGTAATATTTTGAATCATTCTCCATCTTTCACTCTCCCACTTTTACGCCTGTTTTCTTTCGGCGCCTATATGTACGCTCAGCAAAAACAAGTGTGTTTACGCGAAAGATATTATCACATTTATTGCCATGATTCAACTCATTTTAATAAAAAAGAGCTCTGGAAAGCAGGATTCTGTACCTGCGACCGGTTGCTTTTCGCAACATAATTCCTCTCCGCCGCAGGGCAATCGCCCGGAGGATTTATTTGATGGAAATGGAGTAATTTCCCATCAAATAAAAAACAGATATCCGCAAAAAGCTCTGCAGATATCTGCCCTTTTATTATATAATTTTTTATTTTTTAAATCTGATTATTCCGCAATTTCTTCGCCAAAAACATAATCAACCAGCTGGCACAGTTCCCGATATTCCGTATATTTCTCCATATCTTTTAGAGAATCACACAGTCCTCTGTAATACCATGCCTGCATCATTTTGTCTTTCATGTTAAAACGTTCCCATATCCGGTCTCCCAGTTTCTCGTAATCTCTGCTGATCGACCGGGCATTCGAAAGCTTATCCCCCAATGCGACTAATTTAATATCTGAAGCCTTCTCCTTCTTGAGTCTTTCCAGGGTACGGCTCTTTCGTTCCCTCCAGTTTCCTGTTTTAATCTCACTTTCGGCTTCCACGATATGTGCCACCCGATCCCCGAATTCACGGGAAATATCCTGCACTGAAACCGTCTTACAATCCTCCACCGTATCATGAAGAATCGCCGCTGCAATCACTTCTTTATCGTCTGTCATCCTGGAGACAATAACCCCCACCTCCATAGGATGCACAATAAAAGGAAGATTGGTTCCCTTCCGAAACTGACCATCATGGGCTTTCAAGGCAAATGCAATCGCTTTATTAATCATATTTATTTAACTTTCTCCTTCTCAGCTTCTGCTTCCTTTAATACTTTTTCCTGTGCATCTGCAGGCATCTGCTCGTATCTGCTGAATTCATAGGAGAATTCTCCGCTTCCTCCCGTCATGGAACGGAGATCTGTGGAATATCCGATCAGACTTGCCAGAGGGATATCTGCCACCAGTTCCTGACGTCCGCCTTCGAGAGGGTTCATTCCAAGAATACGTCCACGGCGCTTATTCAGATCGCCCATAACATCTCCCGTATTCTTATCAAGAACATCTACTTTCAGGTTAACGATCGGTTCAAGTAAAATTGGTTTAGCGTCCATCACACCATTTTTAAATGCAGTGATTGCTGCCATTTTAAATGCCATCTCGGAAGAATCCACCGGATGATAAGAACCATCAATCAGAGTTGCTTTAATACCGACAACCGGATATCCTGCCAGCGGTCCCTTCAGACAACTTTCTGCAATTCCCTTCTCAACAGCAGGGAAGTAATTCTTCGGCACTGCACCACCAAAAATCTTTTCATCAAATACATATGGTGTATCCAGATCCCCTGATGGCTCAAACTGCATGAGCACATCACCGTATTGTCCATGTCCGCCGGACTGTTTCTTATACTTACCACGAACTTCCACCTTACCACGGATTGTTTCCTTAAAGGCAACTTTCGGTTTCACTAACTCAATCTCCACTTTGTAACGATCAGCAAGCTGACTTCTTACGATTTCAAGATGCTGGTCTCCTAAACCATATAAAAGCATCTGGCGATTTGCCTTGTCATTCACTTCCTGAAGAGTAAGATCTTCATCCATCAGCTTCTTCAGTGCTGCGGAAACCTTATCCTCATCCCCTTTTGTCTTTGTCACATAACGCATGAATGTATATGGCTTCGGCATCTCCGCCTGCTCGAATACGATTGGATTTGCCTTCTGGGAAAGGGTATCCCCTGTCTTTGTAACGGAAAGTTTGGCAATGGCTCCAATATCTCCTGCATATAGAGCATTCACTTCCATCTGCTCTTTTCCTCTTAATACATAAAGTTTTCCGATACGTTCTTCTGATTCTTTATTGCCATTATAAATTGCGGAATCTGCTTTTAAAATACCATCTGTCACCTTGACCAGAGAGAACCGTCCCACAAACGGATCGGCAATGGTCTTAAATACATAGGCGCTTACCGGCTGGGTTACATCATAGGTTGCTGTACATGACTCGTTCGTCTTTGTCTTAACTCCGACAAACTGGTCAGTTACCATACCCGGTGCTGAGAAGTATTTCACCATATCGTGAAGAAGAATATTGGCACCATAGTCTGTATTGATTGCTCCGCAGACAACCGGCATAAGATCTCTCTTTGCTACAGATGTGACGATGGCATTCTTGATCTCTTCTTCCGTAAAAGGTTCGTCAGCAAAGAACTTCTCCATCAGCTCCTCGCTTGTCTCAGCCACACCTTCCATGAGCTGCTGACGATAATCATCGAGCTCGTCATTCACACCTTCTTCCACTTCTTTCTCATAATAAGTTCCGTTTGGCTGAAGGCGACATTCCAGCATCTTGGCAGCATTGATAAATCCCTTAAATTCTGTTCCCTCTTTCATCGGCATATGGAACGGGACAATCTTGTTTCCATAGCTTTCACGGAGCTCTTCGATAATTGCGGAAGCATCCACATGCTCATCTTCCACACAGGTAATATATACAATGACCGGAATTCCTTTCTTCGCACAAAAATCAAAACTTCTTCTCGTTCCGACTTCCACACCGGACTTACCATTGATAACAATAACAGCTGCATCTGCAACACTGATGGCCTCGCAAACTTCTCCGGTAAAATCAAAGAAACCAGGAGTATCCAGGAGATTCACCTTAACGCCATCTACTTCCAGAGGAATAATCGAGGACTGAATAGAGAACTTTCTCTTAACTTCTTCTTTATCGTAATCACTGACAGTACCACCTTCTGCTACTGTACGAACCCTCTTAATGATTCCTGTAGAAAAAGCCATCGATTCAATCAGGGATGTCTTTCCACAGCCACCATGTCCCAGTAATACGACATTTCTAATATTCTCGGTTGCATATACGTTCATAATCAGTTCCTCCCGCGTTGTTATATCATATTTGTGAGAAAATATTATCCTAATTCATCGAAATGTGGAATCGTTTTCCTCCACTTCTGAATCTCACACGTCTATTTTACTAAAAAACAATATATTTTACAAGAGTATTTTTGTCATTTTGACAGATTTTTTATTGTTGCGTTGGCACTTTAACGCTAAAAAGTGTTGACACAATCTTTTTTTCCATGTACAATGGATAACAGACTTATTTGGAGGTTTCACGAGATGAATGGAAATCAAATGACTATTGGATTTATTGGTCTGGGACTGATTGGCGGATCTATCGCCAAAACAATCCGGCGAATTCACCCGGACAGTATAATCTACGGTTTTGATACGGATCTTCCTTCCTGTAAGATGGCAAAACAGGACGGAACACTGAACCGGTATTTCGAAAAACTGGACCCGTCTTATAAAGACTGCGAGCTGATTTTTCTCTGTGCCCCGGTTTCAAATAATATAGAATATCTGAAGGAGCTTAATGAAATTGTATCCCCGGACTGCCTGATCACTGACGTGGGAAGCGTGAAGGGTCCGATGCAGCAGGCAGTGAAAGCGCTTGGGATGGAAGAGCATTTTATTGGTGGACACCCCATGGTCGGTTCCGAAAAAACCGGTTATTCGAATGCCAGTGATCATCTTCTGGAAAACGCATACTATTTTCTTACTCCGAGCCGCAATACCCAGTTTCAATTGAGCGCCCGTTTTTCTTCCTTTATCCAGGGGCTGGGGGCTCTGGCTGTCTCCTTACAGCCGGAAGAACATGATTTTATCACCGCTTCCATCAGCCATGTCCCTCATATTATTGCTGCAGAACTTGTCCATCTGGTACGAAGATCAGATCATAACAATGGCATGTTAAAGCAGCTGGCAGCAGGAGGATTTAAGGATATCACCCGTATTGCATCTTCTTCCCCGGTCATGTGGGAACAAATCTGCATGAATAACTCGGAAAACATTAAAGAAATTCTCACAAATATGGTATCCGATCTGAATGAAGTTATCAGAAAACTGGATGAGAAAAACGGCAGTTATATTAATGAATATTTCCGGACTGCCGGAGAATACCGCAATTCTGTTCCCGATCATTCCATTGGCTTATTTAATAAAGTACATAAATTATATGTTGATATCCCTGACGAACCGGGTACGATTGCCACAGCGGCATCCCAGCTTGCTTTTAACAATATCAGTATTAAGAATATCGGCATTGTCCATAACCGCGAATTTGAAGAAGGGGTTCTGGAAATCATTTTATATGATGAAGAATCCTGTGCAAAAGCTGCTGCGGTGTTAAGAGAACGGAATTACACCGTCCATTTAAGATAAGAAATAAAATGAAAAAGGATGTTTTTATATGAAAGTATTCACAAGAAGATCCCGCCTTAAGGGAACACTCACCGTACCCGGAGATAAATCCATCAGCCACCGGGCCATTATGTTCGGTGCCCTTGCAGAAGGAACAACGACCGTCCATGGATTTTTAAAGGGAGCAGACTGTCTTTCCACGATTGACTGCTTTCGGCGGATGGGAATTTCGATTGAAGAAAAAGAAGGAACAATTTATGTCCATGGCAGGGGACTTCACGGCCTGAACGAATCCATTCAGATTCTGGACGTGGGAAACAGCGGAACTACAACACGACTCATCTCCGGTATCCTTGCCGGCCAGTCTTTCCCTTCTGTATTAAGTGGAGATGCCTCCTTAAACACCCGCCCCATGAAGCGAATCATGGTTCCTCTTTCTATGATGGGAGCAGATATCAGAAGTTGCAAGGATAACGACTGTGCTCCTCTAATTATCAGGGGGAAAGAGCTCCATGCCATCCATTATAACTCTCCCGTCGCTTCCGCCCAGGTGAAATCCTGTGTTCTCCTTGCGGGACTTTATGCCGAAGGGGAGACAAGTGTGACCGAACCAGCTTTATCAAGAGATCACACAGAGCGGATGCTTCGTTCTTTCGGCGCAAAGATTCGTTCTGAGGGAAATACCTGCACAATCACACCGCCACAAACCCTTTATGCCCAGCATATTGAAGTACCGGGTGATATCTCTTCCGCTGCCTTTTTTATCGTAGCGGGACTGATTACACCGGGGTCAGAAATACTGATTCAAAATGTCGGAATCAACCCAACCAGGGCCGGCATTTTACAGGTATGCAGGAATATGGGAGCTGATATTACTCTCGAAAACGAGCGGGAGGAAGGAGGAGAACCGGTTGCAGATCTTCTCGTTCGCAGAAGTGAACTTCACGGTACCATCATTGAGGGGGATATTATCCCGACCCTTATCGATGAGCTTCCTGTCATTGCGCTGATGGCATGCTTTGCCGACGGGGAAACAATCATTCGGGATGCCCATGAACTTCGGGTAAAAGAATCCGACCGAATCGACATCGTAAGTCGAAACCTTCACGCCATGGGAGCTGATATTATTCCAACGGACGACGGTTTTCTCATTAACACCACTTTTGGGAAAGAAGAAATTCCTGTCCTCCACGGCGCAGACATCGAATGTTGCCTCGACCACCGCATTGCCATGACATTTTCTATCGCAGGCATAAATGCCGACGGGGAGACCAGAATTTTAGACAGCAGCTGTGTGGATGTGTCTTATCCGGGATTTTTTGAAGAATTGGAACGATTATGATCTGCATAATTCTCCTTTGTTTTTAAGAACAAAAAGAAAAAAAGTGCCGGCATCGGGCATTTAAATGCCCTGATGACCGGCACTTTTCGTTTTCACTATGCAGGAATCAGAAGTCCTCCCACAAGGATAAAATATTCCGGCAGTTTTCCTTCTTCCATCCATAACAGATTTTGTTTCAGATATTTAGTAACGGTAAGGCCAACATTTCCACCGAGAGATTCTATGGAATACCGCATACGTTCCGGATGACGGCATGGTTTTCCCTCCGGGCGAGTACATCCGTTCGGAAGACATGTCTGACAGGACCCGGCACTTAATGCAACACTTCCATCAGTCTTTTGTTCCATCATCCATAGTTTCTGATCCAGTTTCTTTTTATATGGAAAAATTATTTCCTGCATCATTTCATTTCGTTGTGTTTCCCCATATGTCCGGGTAAGCATTTCTTCCGGAACATAAATTTTTATACCAACAATGTGGAGAGTCTGGTATTTTTTCCAGTAATCTTCCGGACAAAAATCATAAGGTGGGCAGGACCAGACTTTCTCGTAATTGGCACACTTCCTGCAGCATTCAAGAAAAGCAGGAACATCGACACAGCTTTCCATATATTCTTCCACAGAAACTTCCGCCTCAAACTGTTCTGTCTTACAACAAACCTTCTCTTCTTTATTCATACTATCCTCATCTTAGTGATGGAACAGACGGATTCCCGTAAAGCTCATCACCATATCATATTTATCACAGGTCTCAATCACATTGTCATCACGAATGGAACCTCCCGGCTGTGCCACATATTTCACACCACTCTTGTGAGCCCTTTCAATATTATCCCCAAATGGGAAGAAAGCATCAGAGCCCAGGGCGACATCGGTAAGTTTATCAAGCCATTCTCGTTTCGCTTCTTTCGTAAATACAGCCGGTTTTTCCTTAAATGTGTTTTCCCACACACCGTCAGCCAGAACATCCATGTACTCATCTCCCATGTAAATATCAATGGCATTATCCCGGTCTGCCCGTCGGATCTCATCTTTAAATTTAAGCCCCATTACCTGCGGAGATTGTCTTAACCACCAGTTATCCGCTTTTTGTCCGGCAAGACGGGTACAGTGAATTCGTGACTGCTGTCCGGCACCGATTCCGATGGCCTGGCCATCCTTAACATAGCAGACAGAATTCGACTGGGTATATTTTAATGTAATCATGGAAATTGCCAAATCGATCTTTGCCTGCTCTGTCATATTTTTATTTTTTGTTACAATATTATCAAAGAAATCATCTCCGATATTGAGTTCATTTCTTCCCTGCTCAAAAGTGATGCCAAATACCTGTTTTCTTTCAATCGCAGCGGGAACATAGTTCGGATCGATCTGAATAATATTGTAGTTGCCTTTCTTTTTGGATTTCAAAATTTCCAAAGCTTCCGGCTCATAACCCGGAGCGATCACCCCATCGGAAACTTCCCTCTTAATCATGTTTGCCGTAGGAACATCACAGACATCGGATAAGGAAATAAAATCACCATAGGAAGACATGCGGTCTGCTCCACGGGCTCTCGCATAAGCACAGGCAAGAGGAGAGAGTTCTCCCAGGTCATCCACCCAGTAAATCTTTGCCAAAGTATCACTTAAAGGCAGTCCCACGGCTGCTCCGGCAGGGGACACATGTTTAAACGATGTGGCTGCAGGTAGTCCTGTTGCCTTCTTTAACTCACTGACAAGCTGCCATCCATTGAAGGCATCAAGGAAATTAATATAACCGGGCTTTCCGTTTAAAACGGTAATGGGCAGTTCGCCTTCTTCCATATAAATCCGGGATGGTTTCTGATTCGGATTACATCCGTACTTTAATTCTAATTCTTTCATGTTTTGTCTCCTATCTCTTCTTTTACACGTTTTTATTGATAATTTTAGATTCGTATTTTCCCGTTGCAATGTCAATGTAACGCACAAATAAAGATACTTTATTTTCTTCATTTAAACTGTCCCAGAGCATCTTTGCAAAACCGTCCATGTCATTCGGAATCTCCATCCACTTCGGCTCACCCTCAAAACTTGGCAGTGGATCTCCATCATGCATATATGTGGAAATGAAATGTCCTTCTCCCGCCGGCACATTATTGTAGGCAAACGTATAACGATTACAACTTTCCGGATTGCCGTTATTGCTCTTTAAAATAGACATAGCATAGTTGAACTCTCCCTTTTCCAGATGAAGAACGGCAGAAATTCTCGGTGTATAATTCGGGCCATCCGGCTCAAATTCTCTGGAACGAAGCGACTGTTCAAATGTAAGCTGTTTATCGAGTCCCTCATAAATCGTATCTGTCTGATCTCCATTGGTAACGATGGTCTTATTCCCGAGAACACGAACCGGTGCATATATGATCAGGCTCGGATCTTCGAGCTTTGACGGATCAAATGCCTGGGTACGGATTCCCTCTCCGTCTTCAACAAAGATACGGTTACGGCTGTTGGAGCTTCTTCCCATAATAAAATATGCAATTACTGCTTTTGTTCCATCTTTGGAACGACCGACGATAATCCCTCTTCCCGGGTAAGAATTCTCTTTCAGTTCCTTTTCAATTGAAATCATCTCCATTACATGGCCTCCTTCGAATCTAAAAAAAATTTCACTTCAATTTAAAAGTATACAATAAGATAATCCTAAACGCAATTGGATATATTACAGATTTTTCAAAAAAGATTCTCATATTTTTCCCTACTTTATTCAAATATGTGTTAGAATAAAGTACGTCTTTTAGGAAAAACTAAGGACAAAATAACAAATACTTTGTGCATTTTCGGGCACAGAAAGGAATCCGTATGAAGAAAATTCTATTGACACTTTCAACACTCTTTTGTTTGATTCTAGCCATTACCGGCTGTGGAAATAATGTTTCCGGAAATCTGGGAAAGAGCGGAAAAGATCTTGTCGGCACATGGAACGGAACGGGGAATGCCCTCGGGAAAGATAAAACCTATAATAGTGACGGCCTGTGTCTTACCGTAGAAAAAGATGGGACATTTACATTCAGCAATTCCACAAACAATATCACCTGGCTTTCCGGAGCCCTCCATGTAAAATCCGACCGAATTACTTTGGATTTAGGTGACGAGACTCCTGCAACCCTTCCGAAAGGATGGGAAACCCTTGCTTCAAAGCCAGTTTTGGAATATACAATGCCGTCTGCGAATACTCTAACTCTTGAACATGGAAAAATCACTTATTTTTTCAGAAA
>JALFIK010000086.1 GCA_022776205.1 Eubacterium sp. | reverse complement strand
GACAAAACGTCCCTCAAATCCATTCAGATCTCTGACTCTTGCAAGACAGGTGACACCCTCTAACTTTTTGGCCTGCTGTACAATGCCATTATCATCAATCTGAAACATGACGATGGCTCCGGCATGAAACCCGCCTGATTTTCTTCCGCAGGCGACGCGGCCCTGTTTTCTCAGTTTGATAAACTCTTTATTAAAATGGCTCATCTGTGCTGAAGTGAGGAAAAACTGCAGCGCAAAAGCCAGTGCAACAACCACTATAAGCTTGAACATAGAAAACCTCCGTTCTTTCTTTTTACCGTTTTTCGCTTTTTTAACGGTATAATATCTGTAATAATTCTGAAAAATCAGTTACATTTGCTATTTTTTTCAGCATTTTTTCATCCCGTGCGATGGTAATAATCTCATCATAAACACGAATCAGCAGATTATCATCCATTTCCTCGCTCTGGGGAAGTCCGAGCATAATAATACATTTGATATCATTTTTGCTCTCTTTGTTCTCCTTGTTAAATACACCCATGGCCATAATGAGCTTTTCACTTTCATACTGGACAGTATGAGGAAGAGCAATCTTTCCATCAAAAACGGTAGAACCTTTCTCCTCTCTCTCCATCAGTCTGTCTGTAAACCCTTCATCCACATATCCCTGAAGAGTAAGTTCATCCGCCATCCAGGCAACTGCTTCCTTATACTCCATTCTTTCTTCCAGACAGAAGAAACGGCTTTCATCCAGGAGACCGGAAAGTAAAAAGGCATTATTGTCAATGATCGGTACGTCAATCTGATCCCAGTATTTTGCCTTTTCTATCTTTTGAAGCAACTCTTTTTCATTAAAAATTTCATGAATCTGAATCACCGGTCTGCTGCATTGACAAGACAGTTCCACTGTCGTAAGTACGATATCAAAATCATTCAGTACTTCTGTTGTTGCATTGTCATCACTCAGAAGCGTCAGCCTGGCACTGTCATCAAGTATTTTATGGAGCTGTGCACTCACAAGCCTCGCTGTCACTCTTCCGGTACCGCAGATTACGGCAATCTTAAAGATCTTTTTTTGGTCCATGGAATGTTCTGTCAAAAATACTCCGAAATATGCTGCCAGAAATCCTCTCTCATCTTCATTTACCTCGAGATTCAGTTCCTCCCTGATCACATCCGATGCAATCTGCGTCATCTGGAATGCCAGAGGATATTTATTTGTGAGATCATCAAGCATCGGATTTTTTAACTTAACTCCATAACGAAGCCTGTTTACCATGAACATGACATGATAGAGAAATTCTTCTGTAAATTCCCTGCTTCTTAAATTAATTTTCATGTCACTTTCAATCCGGCTGAATATTTTTTCCGTTAACGGCCTGATGCTGGTATCCAGTGTAATCGACTGCATGTTTTCCACATCGGCCGGTGTACGCATTCCCGCAATCGGAAGAAAGAGAAACAACCTTTCTTCTCTCGGGATTTGTATATGAAGAATTTCTTCGAATTCTTCTGCCATCTGCTGTGCAATCTGAAATTCTTCCAGGGATTCCAGACTATAATACCTTGCAGAAAGGTGCCCGATATTATTTCCCGTAAGAAAACGGTCAAGCATCACTGTGATATATTTCTTAAGAGAAGACCGAAGCCCTTTTTCAAAATGATTCTTCTGACATATTTTTTGAAATACTTCAAGAATTTCCTCATCAAGTGGATAATCTTTATAAACTGTATCATACACTTTATTTAAGACATAACTGCGAATATCTGTCTCTCTTCCTTCAAGAATGAGACCCTTGCTTGTTTTTCCGGTAACGAAAAGATGATATTCTGCAAGCTCTTTCCGAAGTTTTTTCAAATCTCCCAGGAATGTTGTCCTCCCGATATTCATTTCATATGCCAGTTCATCGGTGAGCACCGGCTCTTCTGCACGCATTAGCCGTCCGAAGGTGTAATCCATACGGCCTCTTGATGAATTCATATCGTCATCTGGCTGCATAATCTTTCCGTATATTACACGAAATTTTTCCACATCATAGATGCGGAGCCGGTATTTGCCCTGCTCACTTTCAATCTGGGCACATGCCTTTAACTCTTGATTTAGCTGCTTAATATCATTTCTTACCGTTCTCTCACTGACCCCGAGCTTTGAAGCAATCTGTCCTACTGTAGTCCCCGTTGTTTTTCGAAAGTATTTAAGAATTGATGCCATCCGGTTATCATTATTTGTACCCTTCATTTGCGGCTTCTCCTGTTCTAACGCTGCCCGTCCTCTGAAAAATATTTATCCTCTTGATTTTCCTCCGGAAATGTTGATCGTTGTCCCTGTGATGTAACTTGCTTTATCGGAAACAAGATATGCTACCAGATTACCGACTTCATCCAGCTTACCATCGCGGCCAAGTGGGATAACCTTGCTGTAATCTGTAGAAAGATCTTCTGGTTTTACTCCTCTTGTGTAAGCAAGTGCTTCATTGTAAGCAGGGGTTCTTAAGCCGGTTGCTTCCATGATTCCAGGTGCGCATGCCAGAACACGGATGTTGTATTTTCCAAGTTCTTTTGCCCAGGATCTTGTGAAGCTGTCTACAGCACCTTTTGTTGCAGAGTATGCGGACTGTCCCTGAGAACCTTCTTTACCGGATTCAGAAGACATGTTAAGAATGACGCCCTTACCCTGTTTAAGCATCTGTTTTGCGCATGCCTGTGCACAAAGGAAAACACCTTTTACGTTTACAGCAAACATTTTGCTGAAGCTTTCATCGCTTAATTCGTATTCCGGTTTTTCTCCTGCCACGTCTACAAGAAGACGAGGAAGGTTAATTCCTGCATTGTTTACCAGAGCATCGATTTTGCCGTATTTCTCAACAACTGCATCGACCATTGCTGTGACGCTTGCCGGATCCGTAACGTTACATTTTACACAAAAGGCACCATCCATCTCATCACCGGTCTCCACACTCATATCAGCAACAACAGCATCTGCACCGACGCCTTTTAATACTTCAACGATGTGCTTACCGATTCCGGAAGCTCCTCCTGTGACAATGACAACTTTTCCATCAAGTTCTAACCAACTCTGACTCATTACACTTTCCTCCCTTTATTATTTGTGTTTTGACTCTGCGGCTTACTCGCTGCAGCTTCCTTCAAGTTGTGACTTAATAATAGAAGATTAAGTGCCTGAGTTTAATTCCATCTTTTTCAGATGGACGGAAATTAATTAATCATGTTTTTTTCAATGGTGATGGAAAAAATATGTATTAAAAAATCTTGTCAGTATTCTATACTATAGTAAAAATTCACCAAGGCTTTTTTCCATTATAATCTCCAGATTTACGATAGTCAATCAGCTTAAACAATGGAAACAAAAGCACCGGAAAACCTGCATTTCCCGGTGCTTTTTTGTGATAATATTGCTATGTAGTTTTAATTTGAATTTTCAGAACGAAACGGATGAACATCACAGAGAACAGCCAGCTGATTAGTACATCCATTCCGGCCGGCTATCTAAGGCTCCTGCTGCACAACTCTGGAAATGTGCAGTGCCAGATAACCGATTTCTTCTTTTGAAATTGTAACCGACATTGTCTTTTCAATATATTTCTTGATTTGTCCGGCACATTCGACTTCTTTCGGAAGGCGTTCCTGCACATATTCATATACTCCCAGGCCAGGATCTTCCAACATTTTGTCATCGAACAGACGCTGGAGAAAAAATTGCACATGAATCACAAATCTGGCATAGTCCATAGAATCCGCATCCAATTTTTTCTGAAACATCATCTGAACAATATTAAAAATATTTTTTTGCATTTTGATGCCCAGAATCGTATTCCCCATATCATTTTGTTCCGATTGGGCATTCACAAGATGAAATGCAATATTTCCCGCCTCTTCTTCCGGCAATTCAATAGATAACTCCTTATTCAGGAATGCAACGACTTTTTTACTGACCTGGTATTCCTTTGGATAAAACTGTTTAATTTCCCAGAGCATCCGGTTTTGTAAGACGATATGATTATTATACCGCTCCAAGGCAAAAATCAGATGGTCAAACAAGGTGACAAAAAGCTGCTCGTTTAGTTCTTTCTCTGACCAGACATTCGCCAGGCGCACTGCTTCCTGCACCGTCTCCACATATTCTTTCGGTGCGTTTTCCAGAAGGTCCAGATAATTTTTCGTATTCTCTTCTTTCAGCACATAAACCTTTTCAATATTGGAGTCGACCAGCTCCTTACCCACTGTATTGGAAAAACGAAGTCCCTTACCCATCACTATATGCTCTTTTTCATTTTCATCCGTCACAAGAATTAAATTATTATTCAATATTTTTTTTACAATCATCGGTTTCATTCCTTCATTGTATTCTTGCCTTCTATTTTACAGACTTTCTCCGTTTTCCGCAATTATTTTCTGATACCAGTAGAAACTATCTTTCGGATAGCGTTTCATTTCTTTGAGATCAAATTCATCTCTGTCGACGTAAATAAATCCATAACGTTTCTGATAGCCCTGATGGGTACTAACCACATCAATAGCTGACCATGGACAATATCCGAGAATCTCCACACCATCTGTAATTGCAAGTTTCATCTGTTTTAAATGTTTTTCCAGAAAGTTAATCCGGTAATCATCGTGTATTTTTCCATCCTCCAGTCTGTCCGGCGCACCAATTCCATTTTCTGTAATCAGAATCGGCAAATGATAACGTTCGTATACTTTACGCAAAGTCATGCGGAACCCTTCCGGATCAATCACCCATCCATATTTCGTTTTGTCAACATAAGGATTTTCCTCCGGCCTGTACACACCCTCTTCCCCGAGCATAATCTGCTGATCCCCTGCCCGGGCTGCCACATCAGAACCGTCGTTTCTGCTGGCACCGATTGTTGCCGTTGAGTAATAATTCATTGCAATAAAATCTGGATTTGCCCCCTTCAAAATCTCCATATCTCCCGGAAGAATCTCCGGAGCAATACCGCGATCTTTCATGTAGGAAAATGCCAGCGGATGATACTTTCCAAAGACAGGTACATCCGCAAAGTTCCAGCATCTTAATGTTTCCCAGTTATGAGCTGCAATAGAATCTTCCGGTCTGCAGCTTGCAGGATACATGGCAGTGAGATTAAGTGCCGGGCCAATTTTTCCATCCGGAACCATCTCATGGAACAATTTCATCACTCTGGCCTGAGCCAGCATCATATGATGATTCTGCTGATACAGTTCTTTTTTTGTTGGAAGAGTCCCACCCTTCGGCAGACCAATGGCTCCCGGATGAAGAATCATCGTATTTTGTTCATTTATCGTCAGCCAGTAGGTAACATCTTTACCAAAGAGATCAAAAAGGACTTTTGCATAGGAAACAAATGCCTCGATAGTCTCCCTGTTATTCCAGCCACCTCTCTCTTCCAGACAATATGGAAGATCAAAATGATACATTGTTACAATTGGCTCAATATTATATTTTCTGCATTCTGCTATCATATTTTTATAAAATTCCACTCCGGCAGGATTGATTCTTCCCGTTCCTTCCGGCAGAATTCTTGTCCATGCAATCGAAAAACGATAGGCTTTCAGTCCCATTTTCGCAAAAAGTGCAATGTCCTCTTTATAACGGTGGTAATGATCACTGGCAACCTGAAAATCAGCCGCATCCTTTGGATGCTCATACATATCTATAATGGATGGACTCTTTCCATCTTCCAGGGCAGCACCTTCCACCTGATATGCGGAAGTGGAGGCTCCCCATAAAAAATTATCCGGAAAATTTTTCAAAGCTTTATATTGCATTTTTATCTCACTTTCTATGCCATTATATGCATCAGTTCCTCTTCTGCTTTAACAACTCCGTGTTCTTTCGGAATAATCTCTTTGTATTTATCTGAATTTCCCACTAAAACAGGTGTCACGATATCGTAACCGGCTTCTTTGATTTCCTCAATATCAAATTCCAGAAGTCTTTCTCCTTTTTTAATGATATCTCCCGCCTGTTTTAATGCATGGAAAGGCTTTCCTTCCAGATTTACCGTATCAATTCCAATATGAATCAGTAGTTCCACTCCATCCTCACTGGTTAGACATATTGCATGCTTTGTATCAAAAACGGAAACTATTTTTCCGTCAAACGGTGCATATACACACCCCTCTTCCGGGATAACTGCCGCCCCTTTTCCGAGAATCCCGTTGGAAAACACTTCGTCATTCACTTCTTCCAGAGGAATTACTGTTCCATTTAACGGAGAGTATACGACAGGCTCTTTCTCAGTTTTTTCCCCTGTTTTATCCTCAACGATTTTGTCCTCTACCTGATCTTTTTCAGTGTTTTCTTCTTCAGGATCATCAAATCCAAGAATCCATGATGCAGCAAAGCCTGCCACAAAAGAAATAACAATAGTGATTAACGCATGTACTACATTCATTGGATTTTCTCCAATAAATGCAGGAATCGCAGCAAGACCAGGAGACACAAAAGAATAACGTACCAGTCCGGAAAGTCCTGCATAAATTCCTCCAATTCCACCGCCGATCATGGAAGCGATAAATGGTCGTTTTAATTTTAAGTTAACACCGTACAGACATGGCTCCGTAATACCCATCACACCTGTAAATCCGGAAGAAGAGGCAAGCTGTTTTAACTGTTTATTTTTTGTTTTTACGGCAACCGCGAGAGCCGCTGCTCCCTGTGCAATATTAGAGGCAAGCATTCCAGGCCCGTTTACTGTCTCAAATCCTGCATTTGCAATCTGCACTGTCGCAATCGGTGTCATTGCCCAGGCAGTACCTGTCAGAACAAGGAATGGCTGGAATGCCCCCATCAGCATCGGAATTAGCCAGCTTGCTTTTCCATTAATAAAGTCCGCACCGGCCTGAACAAGATCATTTAAAAGATTTCCAAGCGGACCAACTACTAAAAGAGCAATTGGAATGGATACAAACATAATGATTAAAGGTTTTACAAAAAATTTAACAATAGACGGCGAATATTTCTCTGCAAATTTTTCTACGTAGGACAAAATCCATACGCCTAAAATTATCGGGATTACAGAATAAGAATAATCTACCATTATAACCGGAATCCCGAAAAAACGCATTGTCTCGCCTGCTGCCACAAAACCACTCCAGCTTGGGTGAAGCAGAGCACAGGCCATTGTCATGGCAAGAATCGGACTACAGTTAAATTTGATTGCGGCACCATAGGCAAGCAATACCGGCATGAAGTAGAACGGAGCATCTGATATAAAATTAATAATTTCATAAGTGGATCCCGATGTATTAACGAGATTAAGCAGTACGAGAATTGAGAGAACTGCTTTCATCATACCTCCACCGATCAGTGCTGGAATTACAGGCGTAAAGGTGGTGGAAATCACGCTGATGATTCGATTAATCACGCTTCCTTTTTCCGTTTCTGTTTTTTTATCAGAAGAAGATGTATTTTCACCCATCTCACTTTTAATTGCCCGGAATGTAGTCTGAACTTCATTTCCAATAACAACCTGGAACTGTCCTCCTTTATCTACCACACTAATTACTCCCGGGGTATTTTCAATTTTTTTCACATCAACCTGCGCTTTATCATAAAATTCAAACCGAAGTCTGGTCGCGCAGTGCGTTAATTTGCTAATATTTTCCTTTCCACCAACAAGCTCCAAAAGCTCGTAGCCCAATGCTTTGTAATCCATAACTTTTCTCCTTTTCTCTTTCTGAACAAACAACCGCAGATTCGTTTATAGTGTTTACATTTTCTCATTTAACAGCAACTGTACAGAATGCATCTCCTCTCTTTCCCGGGGTGCGCATCCCCATGAAGTTTTTTATTCCACAGGCAGCCTGTAACCAACATCTTCTGTTTAACAAAAAAAAGACCAAGAAGTAATAAAGTCCCTTTGACTTTATTCCAAACTTGGTCTTGCCTGCATTACCAGTAACAGCCACTGCTATTATCTTTTAACGGCTCTTATTCTATCACACCTTAATAGAAAATGCAAGTCTTTTTATAATAAATGACGGATTGGACGGACAATAATCTGAAGTTTACGGTAAAATTTTTGTCTTTTTGCACTTAATTTTTTCTCTCGATATAAAATTCCTTCCGTTTGCGTTCCATCCGGGCAGACTTTCCTGCTCTTTTTCATATAGACCTCATTCATACTTTCCAGATGGGCATTGAGTTCTTTACTTTCAATCACCAGCATCAATTCCGTATCAAGATAAGTGCTTCTCATATCAAAATTATAAGAGCCAACCAGAGAAATATGATCATCGACGAGGATCGTCTTTGTATGCACCGCCTTTTCGTTCATCAATTCATAAATACTGGCCCCTGTTTTTTGCAGATCTTTTTTATGATTCAGATAATCCGTGCATCCCCAGGGATTCGAGCCCTTTTCCACTGCATTTAGAATAATGCGAAGATCTGCATGAGCCGCTGTTTTTTTCAAAATCCCGTACATGGCATTATCACAAATTACATATGGTGTCTGTATGATGACGCGATCAGCCTTTTCCATAAAATTTCCGATTTCATTTAACAGCACAGGTGATTTTTTTGCAGCCTTTATTCCGTTTGAAAGAAGAGAAATACTTTCTACCTCAAAGGTATCCTGGTTCCATCGATGGTAGGTTTCCATATCATCATATTTTCCGGCAAGCTTCTGATACCGCCTCCAAAAGAGTTCTTTCTGTCTTTCTGCCTTCTTTTCCGCTATAAAAGGCTTTACCCTTCTCACACAGGGTTCATTCCATATTCTGCTAAAATAATCCATCAATTGTTCCATGGAATTCCCGTTTTCTCCATCCTCACAAACAAGAATGTCCCGGTCAATGTTGATATCTTTTTTATAATTCCCCAGAAAAATGTCATTTGTGTTACGTCCGCCAAGAAGGTAACGACAATCGTCAATCATCAGATATTTATCATGCATACGATAATTCAGGCGGAAAATATTTTTCAGGGAAATGGGATTATAAATTCCCGCCTCCACATTTTCATGGGACGCAAGAGTAGAAAACTCCGTACTGCCCCGGAGAAATGGAATCTCATAGATACCATCCAAAAGAAGCCGGATATGAACTCCCCGCTGTGCTGCCTGATAAAGGGCAGCCATTATATCCGTTCCACTTTCATCCGGCCTGAGATCAAAAGTCGCCAGAACAATCGATTTTTTAGCGTCTGCAATCATACGAAGACGCCATAAAAGTGCCTCTTCATTATCATCGATGCAGCGAATTCTCTCCCCGGCACATTGATTTTCTGCTTCTATTGGATCCATTGTATTTTTACTTCCGCTGTTTTTTTCACAAAACAGGGGTTCTGTTACATTTATCGTCACTATGAGTAAAAGAACAGCCAGTAATATACCGGCTGTTTTATATATAATCTTTGCTGTTTTCTTCATCCTTCTTCCACTTTTCCCAGATCTTTCACAAACATAAATGCAATTGGGTTCTCCTCACAATAATCTTTTCCTAAAACATCATTTGATCGGCGATTTTCTCAATATCTGTCATTGTACCATCCTTTCTGTTTTGTACCCGAAGATATATTTCCTTGTACAATGAACCGGTATCTGACAACATTTTAAACATAATTATACGTATTCCCCCGCCTTTTCGCAAGAAAAATATACATAAATCACTTAGTTTTCATAATCAAATTTCCTTTCCAGCCTCTCGCTGATAAAGGAAAGAGGAAGGGTGAGACACAAGTATAAGCCCCCTAAAAAGAGATAACATTCAAAAAGCTTGAAATTTGTGGCACTGATTTCTCTCATCGTCTGGGTCAGTTCAATCACCGCAATCATGGAAAGCAGGGAAGAATCCTTGATTATGGAAGCAAATTGCCCGGTAAGGGCAGGAAGAGTCCTCGCAACAAGCTGAGGGATCGTCACATATTGTACAATCTGTTTCTCCGTAAATCCTAAGGCCCTGGCCGCCTGAAGCTGGGAAGAGGGAATGGACAAGAGACTTCCACGTATGATTTCTGCAATATACGCCCCTTCAAATACGGACAAAATGAGCACTCCGGCGATAAAACGGTTTTCGATTCCCCATGCCGTTCCCACAATATAGTAAAAAAGATAAATTTGCATAATCAGGGGCGTCCCCCGGATAAATTTCACATAAATACTACAGAGATATCTTAACGGTAAAAAGCGGCAGTTTTGTCCTGCCGCACTGGAAATACCAATGAAAAGACTTAAGGCCAGACTCACCAGACTTAAGCCCACTGTCATGAAAAACCCATCCCGAATACGATAACGAAATTCGCTGAGAAAAGAAAAATCAAAAGTTGTATTTATTCTTCGCAAAGACAGCCAGAAAACCAGAACAATCAATATGCAGACCAGGAGAAAATTTCCTGCCGCAACGCCTGGAGATACTTTTTTATTTTTTTGTGCCATCCACAACTTCTGTATTTTCATTACTTTGTCTCCTCATGTATTTCGGATATCCACTCACTCTTTCATATCAAAAAACCACTGGAACCCCAGTTGATCGAAGGCCTCTTTTTCTTCCGAAAGATACTTCTGTGTCAGTTTGTCAAAACCGCCTTCTTTTTTATATTTCGCAATGAATTCGTTGAGCTGATTCAAAAGTTCCGTATTTCCTTTCTGCACAGCCACTCCCCATTGTTCCACATCCTGAAATGGTATAAAAATCGCCGTTGTCGTATCCGGATTCTTCTTCCAATTCCTATAAATTGTCAGCTGGTCATAGATAAATCCATCCGCCTTTCCCTGTGCCACCTCGGTCACACAGGCACTCTCATCGGGAAGACCTACCACTTCCGCTTTCGTCAAATGTTTCTGTGCATAAATATATCCGGTAGATCCCGTCTTCACCGCAATCTTCTTTCCTGGCTGATTCAGATCTTCCACTTTCGTCACTCCGGAATTTTTGCCGGCGAGAACTGCCAGCATGGCGTTGGCATAAGGATCGGAGAAATCCACACTTTTTTTCCTCTCCTCCGTAATTGTCATCGAGGAAATTACCATATCTGCTTTTCCCGTTTCCAGAGATGGAATTAATCCATCCCAGGAAATATTTTCAATTCGGACATCCCGGCCGATATATTTCCCGAAATCCTTTGAAAAATCCACACTCACTCCGGAAGGATTTCCCTTTTCATCCTTTGTTTCAAATGGCGGATATGCCAGTTCCATGGCGACAATCAGCTCTTTCTTTTCCGCCTTCTTTTGCTGTGTTGTCTCTTCGCCTGTTTTACCACAGGCCACCAGCAATGTACATGCCATTGTCAATGCTAATATAATACTCAGTTTCTTTTTCATAACAAAACACCTCCACTAAATAACATTGTATACCCATAAGAAAGGATGTTCAATCCCTATCTTACACTCACAGTTCACACCTTCCAATATTTATCCGTTTTTACACAGAATACACTCCTGTTCTAACTTTTCTCCCTGTTCCTTCATATATGCAAGTACCGGCCATACATTTCTGTATACATCTTTTTTTAAAAGATCATCTAATCTCTTTCTATCGTTTTCCGTCAATTTTTTTGTGTATGAATGATATTCTTTAAGCTCTTTTATTCCCATCCTGTATGGGGAAAAAGGAATTTCCGTCCGTTTGCACAAGTCCTGATATATCTCAAAGCCTCCTACATCAATATCTCCAAAATGGAGATATTGGGCTTCCGGCAAGATGTGATATAACTTTCGAAGCAGTTTTCTCCTCAACGCATTGTGATATCCGCCAAGATAGATTAAAATACTGTCCGGCTCTTCCCAACGAAAAAAGGTTGTGAGATTTTCTATGGTAATCACTTTCTTTACGGACACGGTATCCAGCCATTCCAGAGAATCCAGATCTTCCCCTGATAATCCAATTCCCTGCTTCAATGTCTTCAAATTAATGAAATTCTGCCCTTCCTGCCCAATACGAAAGGTTCCCGTTCCTTTAACATATACATAATTCGGGGTATGATATATTCCGTGTTCTGCGAAGATCGCATCTGTATTCATGTCATCATAGTTTTCTGAAAAACGTCTCATGATCTTTCCAAGAAGATTCCACCGTTTTTCAAGCATTTTACTGTCCCCGAAACAGCGAACAGAAAACTCACGAACATAGATTTCGTTTTGGTTCTTTTCTATTTCTGACAAAGCATGAAGCAAACATTTTGTCTCTTGTGTATCCTTAAGATC
Source organism: Eubacterium sp. (assembly GCA_022776205.1). Classification (GTDB taxonomy): domain Bacteria; phylum Bacillota; class Clostridia; order Lachnospirales; family Lachnospiraceae; genus Anaerobutyricum. The sequence continues at coordinate 750 of JALFIK010000086.1, read as the reverse complement.
AATATATTCTTTGACTGATTTACCCTCCTGAATCCGATTTGTCAGCCAGTTACAAAATGATGATGACACCGGCGTATCACATTCTTCTCTCAGCCCTTTTAGAATTTTAATTTGCATCTCCTGCTGTTTTTTCTTTGGCGTTCGATCCAAATATCGATAAATTTCCTGAACTTTTTCCTCACAGAGAAGAACTTTTTTTATAATGTGATTTTTTCTGTTTTCTTTCCAGACAACTTCAATATAACCCAATTCTTCCAGATGCCCCACCGCAGCGTGAATTTCTTCAAAAGCCATGGAACTTTCGTCAAAATATTCAGGCAGACTTTTCCTTGTAAAAGATAAAGATACATGAATGACAACTTTATTTTCTCCCCTGGACAAAAGGCTGTTTTCATAAGAGTTTAACAGTGCATTAAGAATACGAACTTCATACTTCATGGAAATACTCCTCCACAAAACTTACCTTTTCGTCAGTCATCACCAGAAGAGTTTCTTCCATGGACGGTCCAATATACTGAATTTTATCCGGAGGGGCTGCAATAATCATCTGCAGTGGAAGACGCTTTAAAAATTCCAGTACTCCCCCGATTCTTTCATCATCCATGTTGTTGAATGCTTCGTCAAACATAATCAGGCCGGCTGCTTCTCCTCCAATATTATTTGTATACAACTGTACAAAAGATGCCGCAACCGTCACATAAAACGGAGTCTGCGTTTCCCCTCCACTCTTCTCCTCACAAACTTTCGAAT
>JALFIK010000057.1 GCA_022776205.1 Eubacterium sp. | reverse complement strand
TGCAGCATCATCCCAGATCTCTTATGGAAAAAATCTGGGGATTACTTTTGTCGTGACCGACCATCATGATATCCCTTATCAGGAAGACGAAAATGGGAAAATTCATTTTCTTCTTCCCGATGCCGATGCGGTCATTAATCCGAAACGGGCGGATTGCCCTTATCCTTCCAAGAATATATGTGGTGCTGTGGTGGCATGCAAATTTATCCAGGTCCTTTACGATTATTTTCAGATTGATTGGAGGGAAATGGAAGAATTTCTCGAAATTACCGCCGTGGCAACAGTCTGTGATGTAATGCCTCTCACCGGAGAAAATCGGATCCTTGTAAAAGAGGGATTAAAAAGGATGCAGAATACAGGTATTCCCGGACTGAAGGCTTTGATTGAGGAGAATGGTCTGGGGAGCAAGAAAATCACTGCCTACCATCTTGGATTTGTTCTTGGCCCCTGTATCAATGCATCAGGAAGGCTGGCTTCCGCAAAGGATGCACTGGATCTTCTTTTATGTACGGATCCCCTTTCCTGCACAAAAAAGGCAAAGAAATTGAAAGAATTAAATGAAGAGCGCAAACAGATGACTTCTGATGGAGTGGAGGAGGCAAAAAAATACCTGACACAAACCGGACACAGCATGGACAAAGTACTAATTGTCTATCTTCCGGACTGTCATGAAAGTATTGCCGGAATCATTGCCGGAAGAATTCGGGAATATTATAACCGGCCAACCTTTGTAATCACAAAGACGAAAGAAGGATTAAAAGGATCGGGACGCTCTATCGAGGGGTATCATATGTACCGGGAAATGACAAAAGTGAAAGAATGTTTTGACAAATATGGCGGACATCCCATGGCGGCAGGTCTTTCCATGAGGGAGGAAAAGCTTGAAGAATTTCGGGATAAAATCAATAAGAATTCCACGCTTACAGATGACGACTTTATTCCAAAGGTACATATTGACCTGGCCCTTCCGGTTTCTTATCTGTCAGAAAACCTCCTTAAGGAATTTGAACTTCTTGAGCCCTTTGGCAATGGAAATGGGAAACCGCTGTTTGCCCAGAGAGGCTTTATCATAAACGGATGCCGGGTTTTAGGAGAGGCAGGCACATGTCTTAAACTGTTTTTATCTGACGACAGGGGACAGAGAATCACTGCCCTGTATTTTGGAGATACCGAAGGATTTTTTGAAGAGCTCGAGGCATTTTGTGGAAAAGAGGAAGCGATAAAAGTAAAAAAAGGAATTTCTAAAAAAATAGCCATGGATGTGACTTACTATCCTCAGATTAATGAGTGGCGCGGACAGAAATCCATTGAAATTGTTATAAAAAATTTTCGCTTTAAAGAAAGGTAAAAAAACAGGAAAGGAATCTGCAGTCATGAAAAGAAAAAAGAAAAAGAGAGTGATGAAGAAGCACGAAATTCGTCTGATTGCCCTGGATCTTGACGGAACGACGCTGACATCAGACAAAATACTGACCCCTCATACAAAAGGCGTACTGGAAAAATGTCTGGAGAGGGGAATTATCGTTCTTCCGGCAACGGGACGTGCCCGGTCAGCAATTCCGGATTATCTTACAGAAATAAAAGGAATGCGTTATGTAATCCTTTCGAACGGGGCCTGTGTGATGGACCTTGTCGAAGATAGCGTGGTTTATGAAAACTGTATTTCCTGGGAAAGGACTCTGAAAATACTGGATCGGCTGGAAAAATATGATACATTTTATGATATTTACTCCAATGGTGCAGGATGGTGTGAAAGAAGATTTTATGATCATCTGGACAAATTTAATATCGAACCCCATATTCAGGAACTGATCCGGATGGCAAGAAATCCGATTAATAATCTTAAAGAGTGGCTTATGGAGAATAAGACACCGGTGGAAAAAATTAATATGTTTTTTGCCAGGGAAGAGGACCGGCAAAAAGCATTTCGGGAACTGGGAGAGATCGAAGACCTGGCGGTAACCTGCTCTCTTACTAATAATCTTGAAATCAATTATTGTACCTGCAACAAGGGAGATGCCATGATGCACCTTGGGGAGATTCTTGAGATTCCATTTGAAAATATGATGGCCTGCGGGGACGGCAATAACGATATTGAGATGATAAAACGCGCAGGAGTAGGTGTGGCGATGAGAAACGGAGAGAAAATCCTGAAGAGAAATGCCGATTATATTACTGGAACGAATGATGAGGAAGGAGTAGCCCGGGCAATTGAACATTTTTGTGATTTAAAATAGATTTTAGGCGAGAAGTCTGATATAATGAAGGAAAAGAAAGGCGCGGGCGTCGAGAAAGGGTGAAAAAAGTGAGAAAACTTGAAGATTACGTAATCAGTATACCTGATTTTCCAAAGCCGGGAATCGTATTTCGGGATGTTACATCCATTTTAAAGGATCCGGAAGGGTTAAAGTTAAGCATTCATGAGTTAATGCATCTTCTGGAAGGAACAGAATTTGATGTGATTGTGGGTGCAGAATCCCGCGGTTTTTTGTTCGGCATGCCGATTGCCTATAATAAGAACAAAGGCTTTGTTCCTATCCGTAAGAAAGGGAAACTGCCACGAGAGACTGTGAGTAAAGAATATGCTCTGGAATATGGAACGGCAGCCATTGAGATTCATAAAGAAGATATCCGCCCGGGACAAAGGGTGGTTTTTGTGGATGATCTTCTTGCAACGGGAGGAACGGCAAGAGCAGCGATTGACCTCATCGAAGAATTAGGCGGTGTTGTGGTTAAAGCACTATTTGTGATGGAACTGGAGGGACTTCACGGAAGAGATCAGCTGAAGGGATACGATGTTGCTTCTGCATTGAAATATCCGGGAAAATAATAAAGAAATAAGACTGCACAAACAGGAAGGAAAACGTGCAGTCTTTTTCTGTTACGGGGATTTCCTTCTTCAGACAGAAATACCCCGGAAGTTTATAAACTGAAACTGTGGAAAGTTAAGTACATATGCAATCTATTAAATGGAATCCTTCATATTGCTTTACAAAAATAAGAATATGGAGTATCATGTTTGTACCAAATTTTACAGAACAGGTGGAATAATATAGTGGAACATTTGAATTTATTACAGAGAATCGAGCAAAAATCTGCAGGCTTTAGTAAAGGCCAGAGAAGACTGGCACAGTATATAACAGAGAATTATGATATCGCTGCCTATCTCACCGCATCGAAACTGGGAAGAGAGGCCGGAGTGAGCGAATCCACAGTTGTTCGCTTTGCCTATCAGCTGGGATATGATGGCTACCCGGATTTGCAGAAGGCCATTCAGGTAATCGTTAAAACGAACTCCAACTCCATTCAGAGAATGTCTCTTTCTTCGAAACGATATCAGGAAAAAGGAGTTTTAAAAAGTATTCTTTATACGGATTCCGAGAGACTACGGGATACGATTCAGAATGGTATTGATGAAGAAGAATTTGAGAAGGCGGTTTCTCTTATCAATGATGCCCGCAGATTATATATTCTGGGGGCAAGAAGTGCGGCCTACCTGTCGGGACTAATGGGTTATTATTTTAAGATGATGTTTGATAATGTGATTATTGTTGATGCAAACAGCACATCAGAAACACTCGAACAGATTTATGATATTAGCAAGGAAGATGTGATGATGGGAATCACCTTTCCGCGTTATTCCAAGAGGACAATCTGTGCGCTGCAGTATGCGAAAAATCATGGAGCGAAAACAATTGCCCTTACGGACAATATGCAGTCACCAATTACAGAGCATGCAGACTGCTGTCTGATTGCCAAAAGTGATGTGATGACAATCGTTGATTCCCTTGTCTGCCCGTTAAGTGTTGTCAATGCTTTAGTTACCGCGGTTGCGCTTCTTAGAAAAGATGACGTTGAGAAACGTCTGATGGCTTTGGAAGAACTTTGGAATGAATATGATGTGTATAACAGGAGTCCGTTGCAATGAGCAGAGTGATTGTCGTTGGCGGCGGGGCAGCCGGAATGATGGCTGCCATTTCTGCTGCACAGGAAGGCAGGCAGGTAACCATTCTGGAAAAAAATGAGAAGCTTGGAAAGAAACTTTTTATAACAGGAAAGGGGCGGTGTAACGTGACCAGTGCCTGCCCTCCTGAAGAATTTTTATCCCATGTGGTTTCAAATTCGAGATTTTTATTCAGCTCTTTTTCCAGATTCAACAATGAAGATATGATGCATTTTCTGGAAAAGGCGGGACTTGCCATCAAAACAGAGCGGGGACAGAGAGTGTTTCCGCAGTCAGATAAATCTTCCGATGTGATTCATGTATTAAAAAGGGAATGTGAAAAAGGAAAAGTTCGCATTTTATATCATGAAAAAGTGACGGAGCTGCTCTTTGATGCGGAGGGGAAGAGATGCCGGGGTGTTCGTCTGGAAAATGGAAAGAATATGGATGCGGATGCCGTGATTCTGGCCTGTGGCGGCTGTTCCTACGCATCTACCGGGTCCGATGGAGAAGGCTGGCATCTGGCACGGTCTGCCGGGCACAAGATCAGAGAACCCCAGCCATCCCTGGTTCCGTTTGAGATGGAAGAATCCTGGTGTAAAGATTTGATGGGACTGACCCTTAAGAACATTTCCATGCGCATACGTGCAGAGAAAAAGACGATTTATGAAGGGTTTGGGGAATTTCTTTTTACACATTTCGGGGTGAGCGGTCCCCTTGTCCTCACTGCCAGCACCTGTTTCGGTTCTTATCAAAAGGAATTGTCAGAAGGAAAATTATATTTATATCTTGATCTCAAACCGTCCCTTACTCCGGAGCAGGTAGAGAAAAGATTTCTGAGGGAATTTGATACGTATCGTAATAAAAATATTTCCAATGTAATGGAACGGCTTCTTCCAAGAAGAATGGTTCCGGTTTTTCTGAACATTGTTAATATCCCGGAAGACAGGAAAGTGCGGGAGATCAGCAAAAAAGAAAGACACCGGATGATTGACGAGATGAAAAATCTGAAGATGCATATAACAGGAGTCCGTGGATTTAATGAGGCGATTGTCACAAGGGGAGGCGTTTCGGTAAAAGAAGTGGATCCGTCCACTATGGAGTCAAAGAAGAAGAAAAACCTGTATTTTGCCGGAGAGATGCTTGATCTTGATGCGGTAACCGGTGGATACAATCTTCAGATTGCCTGGACCACGGGATTTGCCGCAGGAAAAAATGCCGGGAAATAAAAAGAAATACGAAAAATGAAATATATTAACAAAAAAAGCTTTTATTTTAAAATGAGTTATGTTATTATAAACAAGTATAGGCAAAAGTGGAATCATACTTCAGTGCAGGATTCCGGGAATTTAGGAGGATATGTCCATGTACAGTATTGCAATTGACGGACCGGCGGGGGCCGGAAAAAGTACGATTGCCAAAGCAATCGCAGAGAGAATCGGGTTTATTTATGTAGACACTGGTGCCATGTATCGTGCGATTGCCCTGTATTTTCTGCGTAAAGGCATTGATGGACATGACAGGGAGCGGATTGCCGCAGAATGTCCGAATATTCATGTGAGTCTTGCATACGATGATGAAGGAAGGCAGCAGGTTATCTTAAATGGAGAGAATGTCACCGGTTATATCCGGAAGGAAGAAGTGGGAAAGATGGCTTCTGTGACTTCCGCTGTTCCTGAGGTGCGAGAGGCACTTTTGGATTTGCAGCGCGATATGGCGAAAACATCAGATGTTCTCATGGATGGCCGGGATATCGGAACGAATGTTCTGCCGGATGCATCGTTAAAGATTTACCTGACAGCATCTTCTGAAGTGCGTGCCAGAAGGCGTTACGATGAGCTGAAGGAAAAAGGAATGGATTGTGATCTCGCAGTGATTAAGGAAGATATTATTGCCAGAGATAAGCAGGACATGGAACGAGAGATCGCTCCTCTTTGTAAGGCAGAGGATGCGGTTCTGATTGATTCGTCAGATTTGTCTGTTCCGGAAGTGATCGATACGGTCATTGCCGAATTTAATAAAGTAAAATAATATTGCCGGAGTAAATAATGAAGATTAACATAGCGAAATCTGCTGGCTTTTGTTTTGGAGTAAAACGGGCTGTAGATACTGTGTATAAAGAATCCGTAAAGAAGAATGTTTATACATTCGGGCCAATCATTCACAATGAGGAAGTAGTTGCAGACCTTAAGAGGCAGGGCGTGAATGTCATTAATGACAGTAGCGAATTTGCTTCTATAAAGGAGGGAACGGTAATTGTTCGTTCCCATGGTGTTTCGAAAGCAATTTATGATGAGATTCTGGAAGCGGGTCTCGATTTAGTGGATGCAACCTGCCCTTTTGTTAAGAAGATTCACAGAATCGTCGAGAGGGAGAGTAGGGATGGCAGAGTTATCATTATCATAGGCAATAACCATCATCCCGAAGTGGAAGGGATCATGGGATGGTGCCATACGCATCCGATTGTAATTGAGAATCGAGAGCAGGCAGAAAGTATTGTATTAGATGAAGATACAGAGCTGTCTATTGTATCACAAACGACATTTAATTACAATAAGTTTCAAGATTTAGTTGAAATTATCTCAGAAAAGGGTTATGATATAAATGTTTTTAACACGATTTGTAATGCGACTGAGGAGCGTCAGACAGAGACCAGAGAGCTGGCCAGACAGTCCGATGCGATGATTGTAATTGGTGGCAGACACAGTTCGAACACTCAAAAACTTTTTGAGATAAGTAAAAAAGA
>JALFIK010000070.1 GCA_022776205.1 Eubacterium sp. | reverse complement strand
CGCACGGTTAATGCATATGTGGTTCTGTCCGGATCGGCACGAATCTTCCCCTGTGCTGTCGTCCGGTAATACTTTAATGGCATCTTTCCCATTGTTTCCGATAATAATCTTAGACAAGTAAAATATGTAGTCTCGGAAATTGTGCGCTTGTTATAGGAATTAATGCCTAAAAAATCGAGCAACTGTTCATCTTGCAACGATACGGAAGCCCGATTAAAAAATGACTTGAATCTATTGAACACATTTCTTATTGCCCCAAACAATCACCCCCTTAATACTCTTCCAGGAACTCATCTATATAATCACCGAGCGAATTCCCAAACTTGTGATACATGGCAAGCTTATATGCCGCCAGTGTAGCATCTACCGGGTCAATTCTTTGCCTTACGGCGTCTTTATCTATCTTTATTAACCCATTATTTTTTTTAACTACAGCGTTTGACATTGCGTAATTTAATACCGGGTTTGGAAGATATATGATATTTCCCGAGTGAACCTGTTCGCGGAAACCCTGCGTAGATTCGTTTAGTGATTTATGTGACTGGTAAACCTCAACGACGTTATAGCCTTCGTTTGATAAATCCATCATAATTTTTGATGCGTTGGCCGGGTCAAAACATAGCATCTGGATTTCCAGATTATTTTTCTTACAAAAATCCTTAACATAATCCATAACTGCAGCCTGATCAACAATCGGCGTATCCGTGATTGTGATAAATCCCTGCATCTCCCACGCATCATACGGCGCATGGTCAACTTTAACGTGCTCCATCAGCTTTTCTCTTGATGGAATGAATGAATGCGAAAAAACCACATACTTAATTATTTTTCCGTCTAAGAATGGAATTACAAATGCTACGGACGTTAAGTCTAATTTTGCCGACATATCAAATCCGACATAGACAGGCATTCCGCTTATGTCAACGGGTAGCTCGCTAACCTCACAGGCCTTCCACTTTTCCATGTTCATATATCCGTCGGCTTTCGCCTGTACCCAGATATTTAACTCTTTTGTCAGAAAGTCCGGGAGCTTTTCCGGCTGTTCCTTCGCAACCTTATAGTCTCCGTTAATCTTATCAATGCCTTCCTGATACGACATTCTGATTGGATTTGCCTTAATCCAGTTTCTTGAATTTCCTATATTTGAAATGTCTTCATAATCGGCCTTATCCATCTCTAAGATGTCAATCATGTACTCGTCATTTTCGACGTCGGTTCCCGGATCTAATACCTTGCTGCAGTACTTATACTCTGTCGTATAGCATGGATATGTTAAATCCTTTCCGGCCGTAGTAATAATCATCAGCAATGGCTCTTTTGTGTTTGAGCCCATTGATAGGCTGTAAAAATCTTCGTTCGGGTGCTGGTGGTATTCATCAATTACAAGCAGTGCCGGGTTTGTTCCATCTCCGGTCTTCCCATCTTCTTTTGAAAGCGGTTTAATTGTGGAACCGGTTTTTATATGCAAAATTTGGTCTCTGCTGATTTTAAATTTTGGTCTAAGCGGAGAGCCTCTTAACATTAATCCGGCTTCTGTAAACACAATCTTTGACTGGTCTCTTTTTGTGCCGGCTGTATAAATCTCATTTACCTCTCCATTCTTCGTGGCAGTAACTGCAGCTTCATACAAACACATGCCAGCTTCTTCCTGTGATTTTGCATTTTTTCTGGCAACCTGCCGGAACGCTTTTCGGAATCTTCTTCTTCCATCTTTTTTTCTACGCCATCCGTAAATTTGGCAGTCATTAAACTTCTGCCACGGAGTAAGTTCGATTGGCTTTCCTGCAAGAATGCCTTTTGAGTGTCTTAAAAGAGAAAACCATTCAACGATTTTTTTCGCTTCCTCTTCGTCCCAATAAAAAAAGCAGCTCTCCGAGCTACTTCTTTCCACATCGTTTAAAAATCTTTGACACGCCCATTTGTGTGCCTGGCACGATATATAATCTTCATATTCACTTTTCCTTACATCGCTTATGCAGTTATTTGCATATTCGATAAGCTCTTCAAGAATCGTCATTATATCGCCCCGAATCTATCTTTTAAACTTTCTTCTTTTTTCTCCTGCTTCTTCATCCCCGCCTTAATTCTGGAATCCATTGAAATTCCGCAAAGAGACGCAAACCTTCTCATCTCATCGGCGTAGTTTTTTTGAACATCAACCAGCTGATTCCTTTTTCCGGATTCTTTATTAATTAATGGCTGCTTGGAAAGCTGTCTTGTGGCTTTCATATAATTCGAATAACTATTGCAGTACCCGATCAATGCCGCCCGGTCAAGATTCCCGATAATGTCAATGTCTATTAATTGCGGGACCACCCTGTTCCATTCCTTTTCCGCCTCTTTACTAATCAGCTCTTCCGGAGGAGATATGATCTCATTAACTCCGACAGAAACCATTTTTTCAGCAGCGGCACGCCGAATCTTATCCTCTTTTGAAATCTTGCGAGTTGATATACTAACCGGCTTCATTGGTTTCGACATGCTGTCACCCCATTCCCATAATTTTACATTTTTAAAGGGCAAGTTGCGTACGCTGTTCGAGGGCATGCGGCTGACGAACCTCGTCCAAAACTTTTTCGCATCCCCCTACCCTTTTATTTTTTTATAGATTTCTCCGTTTTTCTTCATATTTCGGAACTCTTTTGTCATTTTCGAAAGTTCATCAATCATCTTTTCCTTGTCCTGCCTATACATATATTCAATCGCCGAATGCGTTCCGGCTGACAGGCTCATAAGATTATCTCTGGCGTATCTCCTTGCCCAGTCATCCCGAAGCGGTACTATATGGTGTACAGTATCCGCAGGAATCATTTTACCGGATATCATAAAAAGATAAATGTCAATCTCGTCGGAATCCAATATGTTCTTCCGGCATTCTCTCCACTTCCTTGACGTGTAAAACTCCCTTGCCCTCTTGTCTCTTTTTTCTTTGTCATACTTCTTATCTCTATTTGTCTTATACGCTCTTCTATATGCATTAAGACATTCGCATTCTTTTCCGGCGTCGACCATTCGGCCACACCTCGAACATATCTTATAGACTCCCATGCCATCACCTCGGGAACATGTTCGCAATCATATACCTCTTGAGTTCTTTCTCCTGCTGGATTGTATTAGCTACAGATGCTATCTCATTATCAATGGCCTGCATTATATTTACCACAAATTTCTGTGCCTCGATATCTGGATGGTACTGAAGCTTAAGCCACTTGAATGCATCAATCTGGATGTTTATATTGTTTCCTACGTATTTATGCCTCCACTCTTTTCCAGACCGTTCAAGTGCGAAGATAAGATATTCCGGGACGATATATTGATTCGGAATGACTACAGCATATTTGGATTCAAGCACTGCGCTCTGTTTTAACATTTTAAACTGACTTAGCCCGTCTCTCCTGGCTGCGGATATCTGTATGTATATCGTTCCATTTGGATACTCTTTTCCTCCTGCGCGCTCTACCGTTGCTATATCCAATAGATTTACAATTCTATAATTTAAGTTCAAGCTGTACACTCCTATTCTCCATTGCATTTTCAAGCATATCTATTGACTCTTTTAATTCTTTTCGTTTACTTACGTCCTCCGATGTTAATTGTCTCATCTGTCTAATCAATTCCTTTTGCTGTTTATAAATCTCAACATCTAGGCTTGCCAGTTCATTCATCACGGTATGCAGTTCAGGAATTTCTTCCCGTTCGTATGTATCAACATATCTTGGAATGTTTAGATTGTAATCATTTTTAGAAATCTCATCTTTCTCTGCCAGATGTGAATACTTATCTATTTCTTTTCTTTCATGGTAGCAGCCAGAAATCTTTTTTATTGATTCATGTGTTATGACATTGTATTTATTTTTTTTGTCAAAATCTTTTGACGCGTCTATGAATAAAACATCATCACTATTATTTTTAAACACACAAACACACACAGGAATTCCGGTATGCCTAAACGTCTTGTCTGGCATTCCAATAACTGCGGACAGCTGTTTTTTATTAATTATATTTTTGCGAATCTCGTATTCCCTGTTCGCGCGAAATAAAATGCCGTGCGGAAGAATTGCCAGCACTGATCCGGAATCATTAATAAGGCTCATAGCATGAATGATAAAAGCATAATCGCTAAACTGATTTGGTGGCACACCATAATCTTTATATCTTTCATCATCCTTTTCAAATTTGAATTTTACGGAATACGGAGGGTTTGTAACTGCGACGTCCACACTAATATCTTCCGGAACATCGGAAATTCTTTTAACGGATCCGCATTTCGTTTCATATGCCGCAAAAATTTCTCCGGTTAATATGTCTTTATTGACGATTATGGCGCCAATGTTCCGGATTAGCATATTAAGTATAAGAATCGGAATCGCTCTATTGCTTAATTCTTCACAATAAAATCTTGCATTCTTATTATGATTCCACATTGCTATCGTTAGTCCGCCTGTTCCTGCGCATATATCCGCTACAGTTTCATAGTCTCCATCCAACGCTGGAAGAAGCGAGCATAGTTCTTTCGGTGTAAAATCCTGCATCATTGCTCTTCGATTGCTGTGTTCTTCTTGGAAATAACTTGAAAACCAGTCATAGCTTAAATCTTCTTCCAGGCCCCTAAATTCATTAACAATTCTCTGGCATTTATCTGAAAATAATAATTCCATTAGCCTATCAGGAAGCTCGTACGATTCTTTTATTCCTAAAATCTCATTCACTTTTTCGGCGGAAATCATGTAATCACCACACAAAAGCAAACAGCACCGGGATTAACCGATGCTGTCGCCGTAAATATATTTCGTTTAAGAAAGGAGGTCGTTTTATGTAAACGACTAATGCGGCAGAGGAACTCGAATCCCCGACGTTAAATGTCTACCATATACCGCGAGAATATTTAATAAAGGAGGAGTATCTATGCAAAGATACCGTGTGCGCTATGACTCGCACCAAAGGAAGGTTCCGGAGTTGCACCGGACATACTGTTCCTTCCTGTTCGTCTGAAAAAAACGCATGGAAAAGAAACTACTGAAGATGTTACTGGATGCTGGAAGCGGTGGGATTCGCTCCCAGAAAAAGGAAGAAACATCTTAAAGCTTTCAGCAATTATAAGTATAAACCATTTTATGCGGACGTGCGCGGACAGATTAAAAGTTTTTATGGATTTTCTAAAAGAAATCTATCATGTCTTTTTCTACACGATTCGTCAGTGTATACCCTTTTTGGGAACATACTATTCATGTTTATGGATACCTGAACCCATGTCATTCCATCAATGTAGCGATATCTGAATATCATTCTAAGGTCTGCCTGTTTAATTGATGATATGTACCCTTCTACGTCATTCATAAGTTCGAGCAAAAGGCTTTCTTTTTCTTCCATGATTGCTATGAGGCGTTTCTTTTGAATAATCTTATTCCTTCTCGCGGCGTCCGGAATCCCATCAATCTTGAAGTGCTGGGTTCCGCCAAACCCTCCGCTTACCACGTCCTGCACGCTCTCGCTTTCCATCTGCGATATTTCTTTTTCCATCTTATCAATTCTTCCCCTTAAGTCCCTAATCTCTTCCCTCGTTCCCATATATTGCTCCAGCACTTCCTTGACCAACGAAATCACCTCCTAGATATGTTCATGCGGCCTAAACTCATGATCATGTTTCTTCTCCTCCTCATCCATCCGCCTGTTATATTCCTCAACAAATTCCATAGGCGTTATTTTTCCATCTTTAAGTTTATTTTCAAGATCTAAATATGTATCACTCAACTCCAAATAATCACCTCAAATCATTTCTGAATTCCAGCAGCGCAGGCATGCGCCGAAATGGATCTGAAACCCTGAGGAATTACATTTTTCCGATTCAACAGTTGTAATTCCATAATCTCCCGGACACATCTTTTTCATTTTATTCTCAATCTCATTATCTTTAATTGAAAATTTATTTTTTATGTATTCAACTCCCGTCATGTCATTTATCCCTCCCAACCTGCAAGATACACATCAGCACCACGCCAATGCATGATCCGGTCAATACTCCGGCTCCAAAGCATATTAACTTAATCATTTGTATCGCCCCATTACTTTTACTTCTGGCTTTAAAATCTTCCAGTTATTCGGCTCCAAATCCGTAACCCCACACGCGTCTTCAACATTCATCGGACATTCCTTACATAATCCATGCAATTTATAATAATCGCATGTTCTTTTAATTATTTTCAATGATTCGTAAATATTATCGTAATCCATTATTTCGCACCTTTCTTGAGCTTTTTGCAGGCAGTAGTCCTTACCGCTCTTCTGCCTCTCCAATTTCTCAACTCACAAATTCCAGATATTGCGCCTCTCGGTCCTTCCGTATGATCAATCAGATGTAAACAATCTTCGCAGTGATATTGTCCTCGCGATATTTCTTTTTCCAGTGCTCCGATTGCAATATAAATCGCTTCGTCTCTTTTTTAAGGTATGGTCAACCTTTTATATTCAATAATTTCTCCGTCATCCATTTTTACGCGCAATATTGATGGATACCATGTCCAATCCTTAAGTATTGGTCTACTTCTACTCCTCTCCGCATATCGCATCTATGCAGGCATTCCAACCAGCCTCATAGTTTTCTCCGTTCATTGGTGGACAGTGCATTTTTTCCGGCATCAGCTTCAGCGGACACCAATCTGGTTTGCATTGACAATAGTCTTATTCTATTTCTCTGAATGAATCTTCATCATTTAATTCACTTGTAATCGTGCAACATGCTTCTATGCCTTCGTCAATTTCATAGCAGAACACGCAATCCATGCATCCATTCTCCGGCATATCCATTACATATACTGCCTTGTTCATTCTTTCACCTCGCTCTCAAATGGTTCGATTTCTCGCC
>JALFIK010000053.1 GCA_022776205.1 Eubacterium sp. | reverse complement strand
AGATATTTGTCCACGTGTAACATCTTTCCCACTATTTGCTACTATATACTCTTTAAAATCTGGCGCAGTGTACATTCCACCCTGCCTAACACATTCTTTTATTAACATTTTAATCTCAGCTGTTGATATTCTCATTCCACTTTGTCTCCTGTGTTCTGTTTTATCAATTTGTTTATTATTTTTATTTAATTGATTACATCTTTAATCTTCGTATTGAAATTATAATACATGTCAATATCTTTTTCAATATTTTTAATTTATTGTATAATTTCATTTTTTCTAAAGCATTGTCCCGTCAACAGCATTTTGTAATTTTTCGTTTCTTTTTAACTTCATCTCTTAGGCAGGCTTTCGCTCACACATAATGCCCCCCATCCGATGGAATCATTCGGATATTCTCTGAAGGCAGGCAAAGGTCTTGCACCGGCCCATAGATATGCTTTCAGTTTTTGACCGAACAAAAAAGGGTCGTTTCCATTCACAATCCCATACTGCATGAGTAAAGAGGCAGCTCCTGCAACAAAAGGGGCAGCCATGGAGGTTCCGGTTTTTATTGTATAACCACCTCCAGGGGCAGGCCCGAGAATATTAACAGCCGGGGCGGCAAGATCCGGCTTCGTCTCAAAAAAACCGGAAAATCCTTTTCCTGAAAAAGGAGCAAAGACATCTATGGTACTGTCGTAACCGCTTACACTAATCACACCGGAAGATGTGGAAGGAATGGTGAGGGTCAGAGAGGAAGCCGGACTGGCAAAACCGGTGGCTGCATTTGTTGCATCCCTCGACGGAAGCCAGAGATGGAGCCTTCCGTCAACAATCTGTCTTGGTTCTACGGTAATACGCCAGGTTCCGGCAGTGAGAAATTCACCGGGCAAAGCCGGAACGAGAGAAAAGAAATGCTGGCGGGCCGTCTGATAAGGAGTCGGGTCGGATATGACCAGAGACAGAGTATTTCCACCCAGGGAAGCGGTGTAAATGCCGGGCTGTTGCGGAACAAAAAAAGATTCGTTTCCGGAGGGGGAAAATATCCTGTATGTTATGATATCGGCAAAAGCCTGCCATATCGTAAGATAAAGAGAAGTTTCGCCGGGAGAAACGGAAAACCGAATTTCTTCTTTTTGGTCAGTAATTCGGAAAGAAGCATGCCTTCTGGTAAGACCTTCATTGCCTGTAGCCACGCAGATACTGTTTTTCCCGTAAAACAGAGACTGATTTAAGAATAACTCGCACAGACTGCTGCCGGTATGGGAACCATCGTTGGAACCATAACTAATGTTAAGACTTAGAGGAAGTTGATGATGAATTGAATAGCGGACAGAAAAATCGACGGCCATCATTAGATTGGCATAATCCGTATAGACAGAGGATGCCTCATTTTTCAGTTTAATAACAATCAGGGATGCTTCCGGTGCAGCTCCCTGATTTCTTCCGTTACTGCCTCTTCCATTTCCGGCACAGATCCCGGCAATATGTGTTCCATGGCCGGTTGTGTCGACAGAAGGACCTTCCATCAGCTGATCGGAAGGACGGGCGAGAAAACCGTTGAGATCTTCTGCGGAAAAAATAGTGCCAAGACCATAACGGTTATCCGGCGAAGGGACATAGGGAAGAGACTGATCCCAGTAAGAAAGAATTCGTGTGTTTCCTTCCGGCGTCCGGAAGTCCGGGTGCCGGAAATCCACACCGGAGTCGGGGATGGCGATGGCAGTCCCTCTTCCGGTAAGGGAGGTTTTTGTGATATTTCTTCCTGTCACAATATTGTAATCCGGAAAGCAGGAAGAAGAAATTCCTGTAAGTGCCTCCTGATAAAGAGGGCGGGATGGTTCAATGTAAAGAATTTCCGGAAAGGAAAGCAAATAGGGAATATCCTTTGTTTTAATGTAGATGATGGCGAAATTACCGAGGAGAGGGATAAAATCAAAGTTCACTTTCTCTTTAATTTCAGAGAGAGAGCCGTTATAAAGCAGAATGAGTTTCCAGACTCCTGTTTCAGAAATATATCCGGAATTAAGAAGAGGACTTTTTTTGCGCTCTTCTTCGGAAAGGGAGAGAGATAAACTTAACTGGGCATCCAGTTTCTGATCCATGGGCAGTCGTTCTTCCTTTTTTAAACTAATATATTTTCTGCAGAAAATAATATGCCTTTTCCTTGTTGGAACGCTGGAAGTATGTTATGATGAAAGACGATTTTGGAAAGGAGATAAACAATGAGAGCGGTAGTACAGGTTGTTTCCCATGCCCGGGTCTTTGTTGACGGGAATAATGTCGGTCAGATTGGAACCGGTCTTCTTATCTTTCTTGGTGTGGCAGAGGAAGACAGCGAAAAGGACATGGAAAAACTCGTAAAGAAAATAACGGAGCTGCGGATTTTTCCCGATGAAGCGGGAAAAACGAACCTGTCTCTTCAGGACGTGGACGGTGAACTTCTGGTTGTTTCACAGTTTACTCTTCTTGCAGACTGCAGGAAGGGGAGAAGACCAAGCTTTGTAAAAGCCGGAAATCCCCGTAAGGCTGAAAAAATGTATGAGGCATTTCTGGAGGCCTGCCGGGAGAAGGTGTCGAAAGTCGAACATGGTATATTTGGTGCAGATATGAAGGTAGAATTGCAAAATGAGGGGCCATTTACCTTGATTTTAGATAGTAATGAATTGTAAAATGAATTATTGTCGAAAAAAACTTGCATTTTCTGTATGGTATACTATATAATAGCGATAAAGTGTTGATAAAAAACTGAAGAGAAAGGAGTTACCTAAATGGACAAAATAAAAATGACAACGCCCCTGGTAGAGATGGACGGAGACGAAATGACAAGAATTCTCTGGAAAATGATCAAAGATGAGCTTCTGCTTCCGTTTATTGATCTTAAGACAGAGTATTATGATCTGGGACTTAAACACAGGGACGAAACCGGGGATCAGGTAACGATAGATTCTGCACTGGCAGCAAAAAAATATGGTGTGGCAGTGAAATGTGCCACAATCACACCGAATGCAGCCCGTGTGGAAGAATACGATTTAAAAGAAATGTACAAAAGCCCGAACGGGACAATCCGTGCGATTTTAGACGGAACGGTTTTCCGTGCTCCGATTGTGGTAAAAGGGATTGAGCCGACAGTGAAAACATGGAAAAAACCAATTACCATTGCCAGACATGCCTACGGGGATGTTTATAAAGCATCGGAGATGAAAATTCCGGGGAAAGGGAAGGCAGAGATCGTCTATACCGCAGAAGACGGAACAGAAAAAAGAGAACTGATTCATGAATTTGACGGTCCGGGCATCGTACAGGGAATGCATAATCTGAATCAGTCGATTGACAGTTTTGCCCGCTCCTGTTTTAATTATGCATTAGAGACCCATCAGGATTTGTGGTTTGCGACAAAGGATACGATTTCCAAGCAGTATGATCATACGTTTAAAGACCTTTTCCAGGAGATTTATGACGCAGATTATAAAGAGAAATTTGAGGAGGCGGGCATTGAATATTTCTACACATTGATCGACGA
>JALFIK010000007.1 GCA_022776205.1 Eubacterium sp. | reverse complement strand
TCTACTCGAAACCATATCTCGTAGAGTTACCAGAAAACTTTTATGTTGGAAAAACAGTTTCAGGCGAAAAGGCAATTTTCCAGGAAGGAAATAGTTGCGGATATGAAGTAAGCTGTTTTTCTTCCCGTGAGAATTGTAATCCATATCTGATTGGTGGTAATCCGACAAGAAAAATAAAATTAAAAGTGCTTAAGAAAAAAGACTAAGAATCCAGAGAGATGGCGTTTTGCCCAATGGCATTAAGTTAAGAGATTTCGGGCTGTTTCGGCAGTCCGGAGTTTCTGGCTTATAACTGTTGACATGATTTTTTTCTTGTAACAAATTCCGGAGTAATGGGAAGTACCGGATGGTTACAGGAAGATACTATCACCGCACCCAATGCTCTTGTACAGGTTGGGGCTCTGCCTCAGGTGGTAGTGATATTTCAGGTACAGGATATAGGAATGGTGAGAACTCCTCTTCTCGGGAAAGCTTTGCCACCGTATATCAGCAACTTGAAAGTTGCGGGGAAACCCGTTAATGAGTAAAGAATAACATTACCCCTTAACCGGGGAGAAAGGACGGTATGTCCATGAGTAACAAACAAACCAAACATTACGTCTATGTAGTAGACAAAAAAGGGAATCCGCTTCCGCCAACAACACGCTGTGGTCATGTTCGCAAGCTGCTGGAGGAGGGGAAGGCGGTTCCTATTTCAAATCATCCATTTACCATCAGGCTAAAATACGATGTAAACTATGATCATGAACAAGCCTTTGTTTACGGACAGGATCCCGGAAGGGAGAACATTGGTGAAGCCGTTTCAGGAGAAGTCGGAGCATGTGTTTATCTGTCAGACATTGAGACAAAAAACAAATCCATCAAGAAAAATATGTCCGACCGTGCCGAGTCCAGAAGATCCAGAAGACGACATGACAGACAGAACAAACAGCGTAAAGCCAGACATGATGGTACAGAGATCCGGAATGGTAAAGAAGATACCTGCAGGACTAAAATATCCTGTAAATCCAAAGAGGTTTCTTATCCCGGAGCAGAAAAGCCTGTAACCCATAAGATCATCCAGGGCAAAGAAGGGAAGTTTAATAACCGTAAACGGGAAGATGGATGGCAGACACCTTCCGGCAGACAGCTGATCCAGATGCATATGACTGCCATGAAAAAGGCATGTAAGATTCTTCCCATAACCAAAGTGGTCATAGAGAGAAATGCCTTTGACTTTCAGAAGCTGGAGAATGAAAATATCCATGCATGGGAGTATGGAAAAGGCCCCTTATACGGTTATAAATCTTACAAGGACTACATATGGGATGAACAGCATGGTAAATGTCTTCTTTGTGGGCAGAATAAGATTGATTACTACCATCATATCAGCCAGCAGAAAGACAATAAATACGACCATGTGAGCAATATAGCCGGTCTTTGCCAAGAATGTCATTATGGGAAGCATGGAGTCCACCAGTGTCAGGATACAGAGGACAGATTGTTGGAGCTAAAAGCCAAGGCTGTTCAGAAATATTCCGTAGGCCTCTTAAACTCTGTCATTCCGGAACTGATTGAGACCATGAAGAAATTCTGTAACTCCAATGGGATTGACTTTTCAGTCACTGATGGAAAAGTAACAAAAAATACCAGGGAGAAACATAAACTGTTCAAGGATCACTGTATGGATGCCTACGCCATCAGTCTTGCAGGAAGAGATGATATAAAAGATATTTCTTTTCCTGATGAGGTTCATATACAGCGTCGTTTTAAGAAAAAGTCAAACAATAAGATTGCTGCTCTTAACCAGAGAGAATATTGGTTTAACGGTAAATGTGTGGCAAAGAACCGCCACAAAGCTACTGACCAGAAAGGAAATTCTCTTGAGGAGTACATGGAGGAGTATGCCGAAACGCATACCGAAAAAGAATGTCGGAGGCATATCCATGAGCTTGAGATCAAACCTGCCAGAAGAACTTATACCTATCACAAAGAAGGACTTGTAGCCCCAATCCATCCCGGCGATGTTGTCGTTTATGAGAAACATAACAAGATCAAAGGCAACACCAAGCGTGAGGTATTTGTAGCAACCGGCGTGGAATACACTGAGGTTATCAAAAGTAAAAAGGGTGTTAAATGGACTGAGCGTGAGTGGAAAGTATCATTCGATAATGATAGCAAAACCAGAAAAGCCAAGTTCTGTCACCCTGTTGCAAGCGGATGCCTGCAGGTTGTGGAAACAAGAAAACTGAAACAGCATCTTTCCATTGTTGAGACAGAAAACAAAAAACTGGAGAAGTCCAAAAAGAAAAAGCAAAAGACTGTAAATAAAAAAGCTGCTTAATTTATCCGAAGATTTTATAATCTTCGGATTTTTTTTAATACGGAAGATTTTGTCCAAAAAATCAGTTTTTTTAAATTTAATCATACTACTAATGAAGTATTTTATTTCTTCCATATTAGTAATAAGAGATTAAGAAAGGAACTGATTGTATGGCAATAATTACAAAAACGATTTATAAAACAGGTAGTGTTTTTTACATACAGAGTGGCATAAGATCAGGCAATTTATGTCTGGTCTTGTTGTCGTGTATTCAGAAAGACAAATATCACTTTTTCAGGTAATCACACCAATGAGGTGTGATTTTTTTATTTTCGGGATGCTTAACTTAACAGAGTTCAGAGCAAAAAGAAAGGTCGGGGCGAACTCTTTATTCGCTCCGACCTTAACTTAATGATGTTGGAAATCTTCCGCTTCTTTTTTTAAGACTGATTTAGTGACGCGGGGCTCTGCCCCACACCCCGCAAGGGGCTCAGCCCCTTGACCCGGGTTCGCGGGAATATACATTCCCGCGTGGGGTGGGGTAATGTATAAAACAGAAGCCTTTGGCTCCAGACAAAACCGGAACTTAGTTCCGGTTTTTTGTTGTTTAAATAGGCTGTGGTGTCTCATACCTCGTAAGAATTTGTC
>JALFIK010000215.1 GCA_022776205.1 Eubacterium sp. | reverse complement strand
GAGATCATGGATTCCTATGGATTGTAATTGTTGCTGTGCTTCTTTGTATTCCGAAAACGCGGAAAGTGGGAATTGTTGCTGCCCTGGCATTAATTACAGATGCCATTTTATGTAATCTTGTAATTAAGCCACTTGTCGGGAGAAGCAGGCCTTTCGAGCTTGTGGAGGAGATGAGAATTCTTATTCCAAGACCCTCTGGGACATCTTTCCCTTCCGGACATACATCTTCTGCTTTTTCTGTTGTTTTTTCCCTGCTTTTTTCCGGCTGGAAAAAACTTGGTGCATTTATCGGCATGCCTGGATTGCTGATTGCATTTTCAAGAATGTATCTTTATGTGCATTATCCGACGGATATTTTTGCCGTCATCCTGGTCGGTGCATTTTGTGGGTTTTTGTTTAGTTGGATCATGAAGAAAAGGGACACGGGATATCAGAAAAAATCTTGACAATTCACTGACACTGTAATATACTAAAGTACAATATGAGAGAAACCGATGAGAAAGAAGAGTAGGCTTTCCGATGAAGTTACAGAGAGCAGCAGGTGGTGGAATTGCTGTATGGAATGGATTGCCGAATGGCCTTTTGAGGACAGTCTGAAATGAGAAGAGTAGGCACTGTCGGGAACCAAACCCGTTATCAATCAGGAACGTATGCCAGTGCGTGAAAAAGTGGACGATTCATTATATGATTCATCAAGTTGAGTGGTACCGCGATAATAACAGGATTATTACCGTCTCAGACAGTTTTTGTCTGGGACGTTTTTTCTTTTGGAATCTGTTCTTTTTCTGAAAAAAGATATTGACACTGCAGCTGACGTTTCTGTTATTAAAAAATAACTATAAAAAGGAGAGAAAAAAATGAGAAAACGTGTATTGGCAGGAATTTTAAGCTTAGCAATGCTTGCAGGTCTGGCAGGCTGTGGAAGTTCAGGCGGAAACGAAAGTTCATCGACAAAGAGCCAGGCGGAAGCAAACTATACCATCGGTATTTCGCAGTTTGCAGAGCATGGTTCTCTGGATAACTGTCGGGAGGGCTTCCTTGAAGGTTTGAAAGAAGCGGGAATTGAGGAAGGAAAAAATCTTACTGTGGAAGAAAAGAATGCAGATGCAGATCCGGGTACGGCAGCCCAGATTGCACAGAATTTTGTATCGAACAAGGATATGGATTTAATTTGTGCGATTGCAACTCCGGCAGCCCAGAGTGCTTACAATGCAGCAATGGATAAAGATATTCCGGTAGTTTATACTGCTGTAACGAATCCTGTAACGGCCGAACTTGCAGGAGAGGATAACAAACCGGTTGGAAATGTAACGGGTACCAGCGATGTCCTCCCGGTAGAAGCCCAGCTTAAAATGATCCGGGAGATTCTTCCGGATGCAAAAACAATCGGTATTTTATACACAACCAGTGAGGCAAATTCCGTGTATACGATTGAGCAGTATGAAAAGTTAGCGGGAGATTACGGTTTTAAAATTGAGAAGAAGGGGATCAATAATACAGGAGATATTTCCCTTGCCACAGAAAATCTTCTCGGAAAAGTGGATTGTATGACAAACCTTACGGACAATACAGTGGTATCTTCACTGGCAACCATTCTCGACAAGGCAAATGAAAAGAAAATTCCTGTATTCGGTAGCGAAATTGAGCAGGTAAAAATCGGCTGTCTTGCTGCAGAAGGAATTGATTACATCAAACTTGGGAAACAGACTGGACAGATGGCAGCGAAAATTTTAAAAGGTGAGGCAAAGGCAGAAGATATGGCATTTGAGGCAATTGAGGAAAACAGCCTTTATGTTAATGAAAAAGTTGCACAGAATCTGGGGATTACTGTACCGGATACTATGAAGGACCGGGCAGTGGAAAGTTTTACAGAAATTTCAGAATCCGAATAGAAGGACAGAGAAGCTGAATAGAAAGATGAGGATGTAAGAGATGGATTTGTTGTTTACAATTGTGGAGCAGGGTCTGATTTATGGTTTGCTGGCTCTTGGTATTTATATAACTTATAAGATTCTGGATTTTCCGGATCTTACTGTGGATGGGAGTTTTCCATTGGGAGCTGCTGTGACTGCAATCTTGATTAAAAACGGGATGAATCCATATCTTACTCTCCCGATATCTTTTCTTGCCGGTGCTGTGGCAGGCATGTGCACCGGCCTGATCCATGTGAAATTTAAAGTGCGGGATCTTCTTTCGGGAGTGATTGTAATGACTGGACTTTACACGATCAATATGCTTGTGGCGGGAACGAATAACCTTCCCATCTTTTCTTGTGAAACCATTTTCAAAAATAACTGGCTGGATAAAATTTTCGGCGGAGAGATTCCAGATTATTCCAAACTGCTCATCATACTCATCGTTGTACTGCTGGCGAAACTTTTATTGGATTTCTTTTTGAATACGCAGGCGGGATATCTTTTGCGGGCAGTGGGTGACAACGATACTTTAGTCACTTCTCTCGCAAAAGATAAAGGAAATGTAAAGATTATCGGTCTGGCTATTTCCAATGGACTTGTTTCACTGTCCGGATGCGTATTCTGTCAGGAGCAGAAAGTGTTTGAAATTTCTTCCGGTACCGGAGCGCTTGTCCTTGGTCTTGCCAGTGTCATCATCGGTACCAGTCTGTTAAAAGGATTTACTTTTATAAAGGCAACCTCGTCGGTGGTCATAGGCTCAATTCTTTATAAAGCTTGTGTGGCCATCGCCATCCGTAACTTTGAACCGGTATTTATGAAACTGATTACTGCAGTATTATTCCTTGTGATTCTTATAATCAGTATGGACAGAAAGAAAAAGGTGAAGGGAAATGCTTGAATTAAAACATATTGACAAATATTATAATCCGGGCACGGTAAATGAAATGTGTCTGTTTAAAGACTTTAATCTCTCCATCGACGAACATGAATTTGTTTCTGTGGTGGGCAGTAACGGCTCCGGAAAAACATCCATGCTTAATCTGATTTGTGGAAGTATCCGCATGGACCGGGGAAGAATCATAATTGACGGAAAAGATATTTCAAAAGAAAAAGAGTTTCAGAGAGCAAAATATATGGGGCGTGTTTATCAGAATCCGGCAATGGGAACCTGTCCATCCATGACAATTAAGGAAAATATGTCTCTTGCAGATAACAAAGGAAAAATGTATGGTCTCAGGGCAGGAACCAGTAAAAAAAGAGTGGATTTTTACCGGGAAAGTCTGAGTCAGTTAGGTCTGGGGCTTGAAGATAAAATGGATGTGAAGGTTGGATCTTTGTCCGGAGGGCAGAGACAGGCAATGGCTCTTGTTATGTCTACTATGACACCGATTGACTTTCTTATTCTTGATGAACATACAGCAGCTCTGGATCCAAAAACGGCAGAGCTGATCATGGAGCTTACAGATAAAGTGGTTAAAGAAAAGAAACTGACGACGATCATGGTTACCCATAATCTTCGTTATGCGGTGGAATATGGGGATCGTCTGCTCATGATGCATCAGGGGAAAATTGTGATGGATCATAAAGGAGCCGATAAGGATACCATTGATACGGATGATATCCTGAAAAAATTTAATGAAATCAGTATTGAGTGCGGAAATTAGTATTCGTACTAAAATATAAAAAGCCCCCGGACAGGACGTTTGATTAAATCGCCTGCCCGGTTTTTTTTGTTTCATAGCATACGATGTTAGTGATGTAAAAGAAGATATTTCTGTCTGGTAGCCATACCTCCCCGGATATGCCGCTCCGATTTGTTGATATCCAGAATTTCCCTTGCCTCCTGAGCCAGATGGTGGTCAATCTGCGGAAGCCGCTCTGTGAGATCTTTGTGCACCGTCGATTTGCTCACACCGAATTTTGAGGCAGTTTTTCTTACCGTTGCCTTTGATGCAATGATATATTTGCCAACCTCAACTGCTCTTAGTTCGATATAGTCCTTCATAAAAAGTCCTGTCTTAAATCTTTTTACAATCCTATGCGGACGGGAAGAGTAACATGCAAAAAAACACCACTCTGATGGCTGACGGAAGTGGTGTTTTTGCGGGCAGCCACATTGAAGGAGGAGGAGTGACTGCTCTTTGGATAATTTAATTGAATAGTTGAGACGAGGTTGAATCGTATCACTCATCTTGTATTAAGTATAGCAATTTTTTGTCGAAAAGTCTATGCATTAGTTCGACAAGAATAACTATAGGATAACAAAGAAATATAGGCATTGTGAATAAATGATTTGGGATTGTATCAATTGTCAGACAATTACCCTGAGCAAAATGGCTAATTGTGTTTATTTTAATACAAGAGCTTAAATATCACACATGAAAATGGACGAAAAAAGACAGAAGAAAGAGTTTTACCCTTGTAATTATTTTGATAAAATAATAAAAAAAGGGTTAATATGGAACGGGGGAACATGGTTGGAAGAATTTTTAAAAAAAGAGTATATTTTTGATAAAGTGTCGGTTTCATCCGGAACGAAAAAGGAGGCACTTAAAATAATCAGCCATTTTTGTGCCCGGATATCCGGTTTGAAAGAGGAAAAACTGTTAGGTGCTTTCTGGCGAAGAGAGTGGATGGAGAGCACAGGCTGTGGAGAAGGTGTGGCGATTCCTCATGCAACAGTGGATGGAATTAAAGAAGTGATGGTCACATTTTTCCGTCTGGAATCTCCGGTAAACTGGGATTCAATCGATACAAGACCGGTAGATATTATATTTGCACTGATTATCCCTCATGGCAGAAATGAAGAGAGCTATCTTTCTCTTCTGGCACTTCTTGCCCGGAAACTGGTGTATGAAGAGTTTGTATCTTCCTTACGAAAATGTCGGGACAGGGAGGAACTATATACGTTTATTGAAAAAGAGATTAGAAGATAAAATGGGATGGAAAAATGAAAATAGTAGGTGTTACAAAATGTCCGACGGGAATTGCACATACGTATGCAGCGGCAGAACGACTGGAAAAAGTCGGGAAAAAACTGGGAAATGATGTAAAAATTGAAACACAGGGAGCTCAGATGACAGAAAATTCTCTGACTGGAAAAGAAATCGCGGAAGCGGATTATGTCATCATTGCTGCAGATGTGGCAATCGATGGCATGGAGCGGTTTGGCGGAAAAAAGATTTTGAAAATACCAATTAAGCCAGTCCTTAAAAATACAGAAGAAGTTTTTGCAAGTCTCGAAGAGAAGGCACAGTACTGGGAAGAAGCAGATAAGAGTGGGCAGTCAGATGTTCTTTTGCAGCTTATGAACGGAGCCTCTCACATGATTCCCTTTGTGGTGGTCGGAGGTCTTTTTATTTCCCTTTCTCTTTCTTTTGGTGGAGAGACGACCAGGCACGGTATTGTAATTTTTTCTGAATTCTGGGGAAAAATAAATGCAATCGGGCAATTGGCATTTACCTTGATGTACCCGATTCTTGCGGGATTTATTGCCTTCTCCATTTCCGGACGGGCCAGCCTTGCACCGGCCATGATCGGGGCAATGGTTGCCACAGATGGAGAAATTCTCGGAATAGGAGAGGGGACGGGCTTTTTTGGCTGTATTATCGTCGGCTATCTGATCGGTTATCTTGTGAAATGGATGAACAGCTGGAAGGTGTCAAAAGCACTTCGGCCAATGATGCCAATATTTGTGATTCCTCTTTTCGGGGTGAGTGTTGTCTCTTTGTTGTTTATTGGTATTCTGGGGAAACCGGTACTTTTTGTAATGAAGACTCTGAATTCCCTACTTGCCTTTCTTTCAGACAGCCCGTCAACAGCAATTGTGCTGGGCCTTGTACTCGGGGCAATGATTGGCGTGGATATGGGCGGTCCGATTAATAAGGTTGCTTTTCTTTTTGGCGTTGCGTCAATTTCTGAAGGAGAACTTCAGATTATGGGAATCGTATCTTCAGCGATTGCAGTTGCACCTTTGTCCATGGGGCTGGCAGCCCTTATTAATAGAAAAAAGTTTACTGAGGAGGAACGGGGAACGGGAATTTATACGATATTCATGGGCATTATCGGAATCAGCGAGGGGGCGATTCCTTTTGCAACGTCGGATCCCCGGCATGTTCTGCCGGCAATTATTATTGGCTCCGCAGTTTCGGGGGCAATGGCGGCGGTTGTGGGAGTTACATCGGCAGTCCCCCATGGTGGCATAATTGTTGCATTTTTTGGGGCAACAAATCATATATTGTTATATTTGCTGTGCATCTTGACGGGGACACTTGTATCTGTGATACTCGTTTTACTTTTTAAGAAAAATGTTTTGGAGAGAAAATAGAAAAGTTATAATGTTTTAATAGAAAGTTTAGAAAATCCTATTGTAAATGCAAGAATAATGAAATAAAATCTTAAGTTAAGCACATCTTTTGTCTGAAAATGAAAAAAACAATGAGTTTTATTATATGTGTGATTTTGATAAAGTGTTAACGTAAGTGAGAGGGAGTTCATAAAATGAAGTTCACAAAAAGAGATATAGAAATGATAGAGTATCTTAAGGATTATGAATCCATCGATCTGGAAGCGATGTCCGATTATCTGGATCTCTCTGTAAAGACGCTGAAGAATCAGCTGAAAAATCTGTCAGAGGAGCTGAAGGAGTATGGAATTACAATCCGGTTTATGCCTGGAAATCAGATTATGATTAAAGGGCATGAAAGATTTGCGGACGTAATGAGTGAAGGAATTCCCCGCTTTGAGATGGGATTTGAGAAGAGATGCCTTTTGCTTCTGGTATTACATGATGATTTTCTGATCATCCAGGACATTGCCGATGCCCTGCTGGTCAGTAAGTCTTATGCAGAGAAGCATCTGGCTGAACTGCTGAAGAAATATCCGGAGGATATCCAGTCTCAGAGACATTATGGAATCCGTTTTTCGGCTTCTCAGAATAGAAGGAGGGAACTGTTTGTAAACATATTGTTTCCTTATATATTCGGGGAGGATTATAGCGTGGCACTGCGTCAGTTCCATCAGCTGCATTTTCCGATTCTTAATTATTTTACGGACGACCAGCTTGAAAGAGCGGAAGAAGTTGTAAATTGTTTTCGGAATCTTGAATGGTTTCGGTTAACTGACGAATCCATGCAGCAGATTTATCTTTATGTATTATTTCTTGCCCGCCAGGCGGACATCGGGAACAGCCACAACCCGGTGAATGAGAGTAGCAATGTTACTGACATTGATGAATTTGACGGCCTGTACGAATGGCTTTCGGAACTTTGTAAAAAATATAAATTGCCTGATTCTGAGGGGGAGCTGAGGTATACCTACAACCTTCTCTTATCTTTGCGCAAGCAGAAGATAACCTGTAACGATCAGATTTTAAAGAAAATGAAGGAACCTGTTGGAGAAATTCTGCGGGGCATCAGGAAAAGGCTGGGAGTAGATCTCAGTCAGGACCAAGAATTGGCAGAAGGGTTATCCACACATATTTATACGACGGTTCTTCGGGGAGACCATATGAGTCTGGAAACAGACGGTTATATGATCAAGTCCATGAAGAGACAGTATCCTTTTGGATTTGAAATGGCAGCAATTGCTGCGGATTATATCTCAGATATATATGATCTTTCCATGACAGAAAATGAGGTTACCTATCTGGCGATTCACTTTCAGGCGGCAATCGAGAGAAGAAAAGACGAAGGAATCCAAACAAAGATTATGATCGTCTGTCATTTTGGTTCTGCCGCAGCAAGGATTCTTCGATCGAAAATTGAACGGCGGATCAACGATGTAAAAATTACCGGGATGTATTCTCTGCAGGAGTTTTCCCAGCTGAAAAATCCGGATTGTGACTGTATCGTCACAACAGAGAAGATCCATAAGCCGGATCGCCCCGTAATTTATGTCTCCATGGCTCTTCCGGAGCGGGAGATGAATAAAATAAGAGAATGCATCCGGGAAATTCAGATCAGCCATCTGCTGGAAATCAGTATCCTGGAGGCGATAATCCTGCCGATTGAGGATGAGGATATGGAATCGGCAATCTGCTCCATGATCAGACCGCTCGAGGAGGAAGAATTTGTTACTCCGGAGTATTGTCAGTCCGTTCTCGACAGGGAAAAAACTTCTTCCACAAGTTTTAGTCATATTGCACTGCCCCATGGGAATCCGGCTTTCGTTCAGAACACCAGACTGGTGATCGGCAGAATGAAGAAGCCTTTCATGTGGGATGATTCAAAGGTGTGCTGTGCTTTTATGTTTGCGGTATCCCCGGAGGTGCTTAAGGAAAAGCCTATGCTTTTCCAGACATTTTACCGGATTTTAGGGGATCCGGAAGTGGAAGATCAAATTAAAAAACTTCAGACCGGATCCAATGTCCCGGACGAAGTTTTTCGTCAAAAGCTGTTTCATATAATGAGATAGAGTAACTAACTGATTATTTTTACACAGAGGAAAGGATGTGAATGAAAAATGGTAGGAATTATTCTCGCAACCCATGGCAATTTTGCAACGGGTATCCAGCAGTCAGCATCCATGATTTTTGGTGACCAGCCAAACGTGGCAGCTGTAACATTGCAGCCGAATGAAGGACCGGATGATGTGAGAAAGAAAATGGAAGAAGCAGTTGCTTCTTTTGAAGATCCTGATCAGGTTCTGATCCTTGTCGATTTATGGGGTGGTACTCCGTTTAATCAGGCAAATGGGCTGATTTCTGGTCACGAAGACACATGGGCAATTGTTGCCGGTCTTAACCTGCCGATGCTCATCGATGCATACGCTTCCCGTATGACGATGGAAACTGCACACGAGCTTGCCGCACAGATTTCCGGAAGCGCAAAAGATGGCGTAAAGATTTATCCGGAAAGCCTGGAGCCTAAGGAAGAAAAGAATGCCGCTGCTCCTGTACAACATCAGGGTGCTTTACCGGAAGGAACAGTAGTGGGAGATGGAAAGATTAAATATGTACTGGCACGTATCGATTCCCGTCTTCTTCATGGACAGGTTGCAACTGCATGGACGAAAACAACCGGACCAAATCGTATCATCGTTGTATCTGACGGGGTTGCTCATGACAGCCTTCGTAAGAGCATGATCACGGAAGCAGCGCCTCCGGGAGTAAAGGCCAATGTCGTTCCAATCAGTAAGATGATCCAGGTGGCAAAAGATACACGTTTCGGAAATACGAAAGCGCTACTTCTTTTTGAAACTCCACAGGATGCACTTGAGGCAATCAAGGGCGGAGTGGACATTAAGGAACTGAATATTGGTTCCATGGCTCATTCTGTAGGAAAAGTTGCAGTGAGCAAAGTATTATCTCTGGGAAAAGAAGATGTGGAAGCATTTGAGGAACTGAAGAAACTCGGCGTAAAATTCGACGTTCGTAAAGTTCCGAGTGATTCCAAAGATAATATGGATGAAATTATTAAAAAGGCAAAAGCTGAGCTTAATATGTAAAGTAAAACAAAAATAGGAGGAAAAGTCATGTCAATTATTTCAATGGTATTAGTTGTTATAATTGCCTTTCTTGCTGGTATCGGCAGCGTTATCGATGAATTTCAGTTCCATCAGCCGCTGGTAGCATGTACATTGATTGGCTTGGTAACAGGTAATCTGGAAGCAGGAGTTATCCTTGGTGGTACACTTCAGATGATTGCTCTTGGATGGGCAAATATCGGAGCAGCCATCGCACCGGATGCAGCTTTAGCATCTGTAGCATCTGCAATTATTCTTGTCCTTGGAGGACAGGGAAAAGACGGTGTCAGCACAGCCATTGCTGTTGCAATCCCTCTGGCAGTTGCAGGTCTTTTCTTAACAATGATCGTTCGTACCCTTTCTGTAGCATGCGTTCATCGTATGGATGCAGCAGCTGAGAAAGCTGATTTCCGCGGTGTGGAATTATGGCAGATCATCGCCCTTATTATGCAGGGACTTCGTGTAGCTATTCCGGCAGCAGCTCTTATGGTTATTCCGGCATCTACGGTACAGGGCTTCTTAGAGTCCATGCCTGCATGGTTAACGGATGGTATGGCTATCGGTGGTGGAATGGTTGTAGCTGTTGGTTATGCAATGGT
>JALFIK010000226.1 GCA_022776205.1 Eubacterium sp. | reverse complement strand
TACAGTAAAAGCGGGAACCCGATCGTCACATACAGTGCGGCCATAAAGTACCTGCTGCCGGTCACCGCGCAATACAAGGTGACAAAAACCATGGCCACGAGAAACACGACCAGTAACAG
Source organism: Eubacterium sp. (assembly GCA_022776205.1). Classification (GTDB taxonomy): domain Bacteria; phylum Bacillota; class Clostridia; order Lachnospirales; family Lachnospiraceae; genus Anaerobutyricum. The sequence goes on along the minus strand of JALFIK010000226.1, from coordinate 4,911 downwards.
TGCCAGAATACGTTTTATTTTCTTCATTCTTCTCTCCCCCGTAAATGTTCCAGATGGACCTTTATGGTCTTTTCATACCCATTTTCCGTCGGTTCATAAAAGCGTTCCTCTTTGATCTCATCCGGAAGGTACTGCTGTTTTACATAATTTTCCGGATAGTCGTGGGCATATTTATAACCGATTCCGTGACCGAGTTTTTTCGCTCCCCCATAGTGGGCATCCCGCAGATAAGGCGGAACCTGTCCCGTGGGCGTGTTGCGGACCATGGACATCGCCTTGTCCACAGCCATAATACAGGCATTGCTCTTCGGGGCGCTTGCCACATAGGAGGCTGCCTGGGATAAAAGAATCCGCGCCTCCGGCATACCGATCCGCTCTACTGCCTGAGAAGCGGCAACCGCCACGCAGAGAGCCTGGGGATCTGCATTCCCCACGTCTTCTGCCGCACAGATCATGATCCTTCGTGCAATAAAGGCAGGGTCCTCTCCCGCATCGAGCATTTTTGCCAGATAAAAGACTGCCGCATCCGGGTCGGTTCCCCGCATGCTTTTTATAAAGGCGGAGATCACATCATAGTGATTATCTCCGTCCCGGTCATAATTCACCGCCTTTCGCTGGATACACTCCTGTGCCACAGAAAGATCTATAAGAATTTTCCCGTCTTCTCCCGGCGTGGTCGTAAGAATTCCCAGTTCCACGGCGTTAAGGGCCGTCCTGGCATCTCCACCGGCCATCTGTGCAAGAAAATGAAGTGCTTCTTCCGTAATCTTTGCCCCGTAAGATCCCATGCCCCGCTCCGGATCGGTTACAGCCGTGCGGATGATCGTACAAATGTCCTCTTCCGATAAGGGTTCCAGATGAAAAATCTTTGACCGGGATAAAAGGGCACTGTTCACCTCAAAATAGGGATTTTCCGTTGTGGCTCCGATCAGGATGACCGTACCGTCTTCCACAAAAGGGAGAAGATAATCCTGCTGGGCTTTATTAAAGCGGTGAATCTCGTCGATAAACAAAATCGTCTTCTTTCCAAACATTCCATAAGAATCTTTGGCCTGGCTGACCGCCTGTTCCATATCTTTCTTCCCGGAAGTGGTGGCATTCATCTGCACAAAATCCGCACTCGTCGTGTTGGCAATCACCTTCGCCAGTGTTGTCTTCCCTGTTCCCGGCGGCCCGTAAAAAATCAGTGAGCTGATCTTATCCGCCTTGATTGCCCGGTATAAAAGCCGGTCTTTTCCAATAATATGTTTCTGCCCGGCCACTTCCTCAAGCGTCCGGGGACGCATGCGCACTGCCAGAGGCGATTCTTCTTTCTTCCTCTGCATTCCCATATATTCAAATAAATCCATTGTATTTCCGCCTTTATTCTATAGAATCTTTGCGTTCAGTTTCCGGATAATGGCATATCCGTCTTCTAAGTCAATCATGCTGTAACAACCCTGTTCGAATACGAAATTCCAGTATCCGTTAAGAGGAAGGGAAAGCATGGCAGAAAGAAGGTGTCCAAGAGTTCCCTTATGGGCAACAAGAAGCATTGTTTTGTTCTCCCGGGGAAGATCACTGAGAAATTCCTCCACCCGCCCTCTCACCATGGAAAAACTTTCTCCTCCCGGAATACGGTAAGTCTCATATTCTTTATTCCAGGCTGTAAGCTCCTTTGGATACCGCTCCTTAATCTGTTCATAGGTAAGTCCCTCAAAAATACCAAAATCCTGTTCCACGAGACGACTGTCGCAAAATATCTCCTGCGTCCTTCCCCGGGTAATAATCTCGGCAGTATTATAGGCCCTTACAAGGGGACTGGACACGACATAATCAAACTCTGTTCCACCAAATAGTTTCCCGAGACTTTTGGCCTGGGCAATCCCTGTTTCAGAGAGTACTGCATCGGTCTTTCCGTAATAACACCCTGTCCGGTTTAACATCGTCTCTCCATGACGGACAAGATAAATCCGCATTCCTTTTCCTCCTCTTTGTCGTTCATTTTTCCCTATTATACGACAAAGAAACGGCCAAGTCCACCTTAACCCGTCACACGGGAACCCATCCCGCAAAAAATTATTCCCGGCTTACTTCTTAATAGAACAAAGAGTTCCGCCTGCGGAACACTCGCGCCGAGCGCGGTCGCATCAGCGACACCTTCTTCTCGCGCGAGTGTGCATCCCCCGGAGGGCTTTTTATGTAATAGGAAAGTTTTCGGGCTTTCCTATTACAATAAATATGCCGCTGCAGTCATTAATTTTTGCAGCGGCTTTCTCTCAATAACCCTTACTGAGCTAAATCTTCGTCACATTCGCAGCCTGCGGTCCCTTCTCTCCCTCCACAATATCAAACTCTACTTCGTTGCCTTCCTCTAAGGACTTAAAGCCCGGCATGATAATGCCTGTATAATGTACAAAAATATCTTTGCCATTCTCATCCTGAATAAATCCATATCCCTTCTGATTATTAAACCACTTCACTGTTCCCTTATACATTGGAAATACCTCCATTAATAAAACTTAACAATTGTTCACCCTCTCCATGTAAGGGCTGCCTTTATCTTAGCATAATGAGCAGTTTAAGTCAATATATTTTCAGATAATTAATTGTATTCGACATAATTTTCTGAAAATTTATCATTTTTTCATCGATTCGTCGTCGAAATGTCGATATTCATACAGTAGATGGTTAAGGCGGGCAATCTTTCTGTCGAAAAGGCCAAGTTTATATAAGGTGAGCACAACCACACCGCCAAGAAGGGCGATCAGCATTCCCTTAATTCCATCGAGTTTATACCCGGTATAGATGAGAACAAGGGTCGTCATGGAATCCATGCCAACACTGTCCCCGATAATCTTCGGCTGTAAAAACTGTCTTGCCACAAGGCAGATCAGATACAAAACGAGAATAAAACCTGCCTGACGGTAATCCCCCTGGAGAAAGCAGATGACGGTCCAAGGAATAAGAATCGTTCCGGTTCCAAGGACAGGCAGAAGATCCACCACACAGATCAGTAATGCCAGAAGAAGAGCATAAGGATTGCCGAGAATTAGAAAGCCGACAAGCAGAATCACAAAAATAATACCCATGATCTTAAACTGTGCCATCACGAAACCGCCCAGGGCTGCCATCAGTTTATCTTTAATATTCACTACCGTATTACGGATATCCTCCGGGATGATCTTTACTGCACACATTGTAAGACGATCTTTTTCCGTGATAAAGAAAAATGCAGAAAGAATCATGACAACCACTCCAATAAACCCGCTTGTAATATTAGAAGCCGCTTCTCCCATAAATTTAACCCCCTGCGGGGCAAATTTATTGACAGCAAGTCCCATCTGGGCAATCAGGTTATTAAAAAAGGAAGTGACCTGCTTTCCCATGTCTGCAGATACCGGAGAAACAATATTATTTACCGTATCTCCCAGCTCCTTTATCGTGTGCTTTAAATAGGAATAGTATTCCGGCGCACCGGACAAAAGACTGATAATTTCTTTTCCGAGTTTTGTTCCGATCAGATAGCCCAGCCAGGCAAAAAACGTCAGAACTAAAACAATAATAATCGCAGAAGCCCATTTCTTATTCAGACGGATATGCTTCTCAAGATACACACAGAGAGGTCTTGCAAAAAGCGCAAGAATCCAGCTCGCCACAAACGGCCAGAAAAATCCCAGTAATTTCGGCACACAGAAAATTAAAAGAATCGCCGTTCCGAAAAATACAAGAATCTCCATTATAATGTTTCCCAGTAACTGCCACTTTTTCATAGCATCTCTCACCACTCTTTGATTTATTCTACTGTAAGTATAGCACACTCGCCATCTGGTGCAAGGTGTCCTCTTTCTCTACTTTTTCAGTGGGAAAACCCGGTCATGTTTTCTCTCATAATAATAGACGGAATCTGACAAAACATCCCCCATGGTAACGACTGTCCGGTTCGCATCCCTTACCATGTCAAAGAGCCCCTCCGGGCTGTCGATGGAGTCTGCCGGAACCAGGATAAGCTCATGGATACTGCTTGGCAGAATATAAAAATCCGATTTTTTCTTTCCTGCGAAAGTGCGAAGACAGCCTTCATACAGGAGGACCGAAGCTCCATTCACTTCCTGTCGGTTTGTCATAATGTACATGGGCGTCTGGTTCACCCCTTCGATCACCGGAATTCCCGCTTCCCTCAGCATATCATCCATGGAAAGAATCATCGGCGGAAACAATCGCTTCGTATTCTCTCCAGCCGCAAGTAAAAGCTGGTTCATACAGACATCCCACGCCTTCATCTCCTTATTGGTCACAAGGGCGGTGGAAATACCCACGGCATCCGTATGGGCAACCCACCGGAAAGTAAGTGCCAGATCATAAAGCCTTAAATGGGGACATTCCTCAAGAATCTCCCGATTCTTCTCATAATTGACCAGTCGGTAGATGATTCGGTCCTTCACACAGGAGAAACGGCTTAAGTCCTCATCAAACACCGAAACTTTCTGTACCATCCATTCATATTCTTCCCGAATTCTTGCAAGAATTTCCTCCGGATCCTCTCCTTTTTCATAATATTCGAAACATTCTTCCAGATAAATTGCCGGACATACCCTCTCTCCTTCCTTTCTGATAAATAAACCCCACAGCTCTACCCCATTATTCTTACGCACTTTATTGACCGCAACCGCGGCATCTTCCATCCACCCTTCCAGGATATGCTCTTCTATGTATGCTCTGAATTCATCAAAATCCATCCTCTTTCCCTCCTTTTCTTCTATTATTTATATTATTTTCCTTTTTATGTAATCTATTATAACATATCATGTAATATTTTTCCAGTAGATTTTCATATTTTTTCCAATTACTCTTTTTACTGGGAAATGAAACTTCCTGTAAAAGAAAAACCGGGAGCCACCTGCCCCCGGCATATTTGCATGTTTTTGTTTT
>JALFIK010000225.1 GCA_022776205.1 Eubacterium sp. | reverse complement strand
CATCTATAATGTTTGATTTTCAGATGAATATAAATATCTGAAATGGGTGGATTCCCGAGTGGCCAAAGGGGACAGACTGTAAATCTGCTGCAAATTGCTTCGGTGGTTCGAATCCACCTCCGCCCATTTTTCCGGAAGTTTTAAGGCGACCGGAGCAACCGGAATAACTTCCGGTTTATTTTTTGCCGGCGTGGCGGAACTGGCAGACGCACAGGACTTAAAATCCTGCGGGACTTATACTCCCGTATCGGTTCGATTCCGATCGCCGGCATTTACAGAAGAGGTAAATAGGCAACGCAGTAACGGTTTGGCGGCCGTAGCTGCGTTGCTTTTTCTTTTTCTTATAAGAAATCTACAAAATTTTTATCTTTCTTTTTGCAGGGAAATATATTAGAATAAGTAATGTATGTAAAGTTTATGTGGCGATTATGTAAAATAAAAATAAAGTCGCTGCTCCCGTTGTGGAAAAAGTCAAAAGAGAGGTAGAAATCATGTTAGTTATGCTTACAGAACTAATGAGTGGGCTTGCACTGTTCTTATTCGGAATGAAGTTTATGAGCGAAGGTCTGCAGAAAGCCGCAGGTGATAAGATGCGGGTGATTTTGGATCGTGTGACCCAGAACAGGTTTATCGCCGTGTTGTTTGGGGCGATTTTCACGGCTGTCATTCAGTCATCCGGAGCGACTACGGTCATGGAAGTCAGCTTTGTTAATGCAGGCCTGCTCTCGCTGGAGCAGTCCGTGGGAATTACTTTTGGTGCAAATATCGGTACGACGATCACTGCCCAGCTTGTTTCCCTTAAGTTAACTGCAATTGCACCATACATCATTTTCCTTGGTGCCTGCCTGATGATGTTTGGAAATAAACCGATTACCCGCAAGATTTCAGAGGTGATTTTCGGATTTGGTGCCCTGTTCCTGGGAATCAACAGTATGACCGCGGCATTAAGCACAATCCCGGAATATCCGGTCATTATGCACTGGTTTTCTTATTTGAAGAATCCGTTTATTGCGCTGATCGTTGGTCTGTTATTTACGGTGGCAGTACAAAGCTCTTCTGTGACAGTCAGTGTGCTTGTCCTTCTGGCAGACTCCAATCTTGTAGGACTCGGAAGCTGTCTTTACTTTATTCTGGGAGCCAATATCGGATCTTGTACACCGGCACTGATGGCCGGAATGAATGCCAACAAGAATGCAAAGCGTACGGCTCTTGTACATCTTTTATTTAATGCCATCGGCATGATCATTATCGGAACAATTCTTTTCTTTGCAAAAGATTCGATTGTAGATGCGATCACTGTTCTTGGGGGTGCGGATAATGCCAAGAGATTTGTTGCCAATGCGGATACAACCTTTAAAGTATTCCAGACACTGATTTTCCTCCCATTTGCTTCCCAGTTCGCGAAACTTACCAGATTGATCATTCCGGGCGGGAAGGATGAAGAAGGCAATGTGGACGATGACATGCGCCTCGATTATATTGGAAAAGCAACGAACAAGTTCCTTCCGTCCACTGCTGTTGTTGAGATCGTGCAGGAAATCGAGAGAATGGCCGGTCTTGCAAGAGAGAATCTGATTGCTTCGATGGAATCTCTTGCGAATAAAAACCTGGATAAGACGGAGGAAATTAATCGAAGAGAGAAGGTTATTGATTATCTGAGCAGTGAGATTACCAACTATCTTGTGGAAGTAAACAGATATGAACTTCCCTTATCCGATTCCGGACGAATCGGTGCACTTTTCCATGTAGTGATCGACCTGGAGAGAATTGGCGATCATGCGGTTAATATCCTGGAGAATGCAGAAAAGAGATGCCAGCTGAATGAAAAATTTACCGGGGCCGGCAAGGAAGAGCTTACTTCCATGTATGAGAAAGTTCTTCAGCTCTTTGATAAGAGTGTGGAGATGTTTGTGACAAATAAAAAAGATAATATCGGAGAAATTATCTCGATGGAAAATGAAGTCGACCAGATGCAGATCGATTATCAGAACCAGCAGGTAAAACGTCTTTCCCGAGGACAGTGTGGTGTGGAAATCGGACTGATCTTTACGGATATGGTTATCGGCCTCGAGAGAATTGCTGACCATTCTACCAATATTGCATATTCAATTTTCCATGATAACCCGGAAGATTCTGAGACGGAAGCAGAGTAAAAAGTAGTGAGATTATCGCTTTTTTCACAAAAACCTGTGTAATTTTGTGCAATTTACAGGGGAATGTGCCAAAAATTTATCGTAAGGTGTCATTGAAAAAATAAATGACAGGGATTAATATATAAATAGCATATTTTGTTTTATTATTGATACTGCTTTTATAGGTTAAGGGATACTTATTTTTGGAGGTACTCGAATGTTAACAAAAATGATTGAAACATTAAAGAAGAATCCTCGTACCATTGTTTATACGGAAGGTACAGACAAGAGGATTCTCGAGTCAGCCGACCGTCTGACAAAAGAGGGAATTCTCGGTGTTGTCCTTCTTGGTAAGCCAGAAGAGGTTAAAGCTGCAGCAAAGGCAGGTAATTTTAACATTGATTCCTGTCAGATCATTGATCCTGAGAACTATGACGGAATCGATGCCATGGTTGCTGAGATGGTCAAACTTCGTAAAGGAAAAATGACAGACGAGCAGGTAAGAGCTGCTTTGAAAAAGAGTAATTATTTTGGCACCATGCTTGTTAAGATGGGAGGAGCAGACTGTCTGTTAGGTGGAGCTACATATTCTACGGCAGATACGGTACGTCCGGCCCTTCAGCTGATCAAGACCAAACCGGGTAACAAGATTGTAAGTTCCTGTTTTATTCTTGTGAAAGGTGATGAGAAGATTGCCATGGGTGACTGTGCAATCAACATTGATCCGTCGGAAGATGATCTGGTTGAGATTGCAATTGAGTCTGCTAAGACGGCCAAAATCTTTGGTATTGATCCGAAGGTTGCCATGTTATCTTATTCCACACTTGGATCGGGAAAGGGCCCGTCCGTAACCAAGGTTGCGAATGCGACGAAGAAGATTAAAGAAGCTGCTCCTGATCTTGCAGTGGAAGGAGAAATTCAGTTTGATGCATCTGTTTCAGAAGATGTTGCATCAGTGAAATGTCCGAATTCTCCGGTGGCAGGACAGGCGAACACCTTTATTTTCCCTGATATCAACGCAGGAAATATCGGATATAAGATCGCATCCCGCCTTGGCGGATACACAGCAGTCGGTCCGGTATTACAGGGTCTGAATGCACCGATCAACGATTTAAGCCGTGGATGTACTGCAGAAGAAGTTTACAGTATGTCCATTGTTACCGCAGCGCTCAGCGTTCCGGAAGAAACCGTTGATGAAGAAGGTCTTGAGACGATCGTCAGAGCTGTCATTGAGACAATGCGTGCCGCAAAGAAATTAAAAAAATAAGGAAGACTGATTCATAAAGCAGTTTCACATGAGGAGAACAGGTAAGGAGTGGCCTGTTCTCTTTTGCGTGGTAAAACTGTCAGAAAATATTCCATTTCAGGGAATACGGGACAAGAATCCAGTAAAAGATAATATTCTATACAAAGGAAGGTAATATAAATGGGAAAATATGCAATTGGACTTGACTACGGCACTTTATCGGTTCGGGCACTTCTGATCAATGTGGAGACACGGGAAGAAGTGGGAAGCTACATTTATGAATATCCACATGGATCCATGGAGACGGAACTGCCATGTGGAAAGAAACTGCCGATCAACTGGGCATTACAGCATCCGGCAGATTATGTGGAAGGTTTGGAGAAGACGATCCGGGGCGTTGTATCAGAGAATCATATTCCTCCGGAAGAAGTGATCGGAATCGGTGTAGATTTCACTTCTTCGACAATTTTGCCGGTCCTTTCTGATAAAACACCATTGTGTGAGCTGCCGGAATTTAAGGAAGAACCGAATGCCTATGTAAAACTCTGGAAGCATCATGGTGCAGAAAAACAGGCACAATATATTGACAGGATCTGTAAGGAGAGGGGAGAAGAATGGCTTTCTCTTTATGGCGGAAAAGTATCGAGTGAATGGATGCTTCCGAAGGTGTTAGAAACTGTGGAGATGGCACCGGAAGTATATCGTAAGGCAGATCGTTTCATGGAGGCCATGGACTGGATTACCTGGATTCTTACGGGGGAGGAATCAAGAAGTGCCTGTGCCGCCGGCTACAAGATGTTCTACCATCATGAGAAAGGATATCCGGGAAAAGAATTTTTCAAGGCTCTGAATCCGATGATGGAGAATTTTGTGGAAGAGAAACTTGAGGCACCGATTAAAGGTGTGGGAGAATGCGCCGGTTATCTGACGAAAGAGATGGCAGACCGTCTGGGACTTAAAGAAGGCACACCGGTTGCTACAGCAATTATTGATGCGCATGCTTCCGTTCCGGCCTGTGGAATTGATGGTCCAGGGAAAATGCTCATTATCATGGGAACCTCTTCCTGTCATATGATCCAGTCAGAAAAAGAAGAGGGAATTCCAGGTAACTGCGGTATTGTCAAAGATGGAATGATTCCTGGATATTTTGGCTATGAGAGCGGACAGTGCTGTGTTGGTGATCAGTTTGCCTGGTTTGTAAAGAACTGTGTTCCGGAAAAATATGCTGTGGATGCCAGAGAGAAAGGAATGAATCTCCATACATATCTCACAGAGAAATGTAAAGATCTGGAACCGGGTGAAAGTGGACTGGTTGCCCTTGACTGGTTTAACGGAGTTCGTTCCCCTCTGATGGATTTTAATCTTACCGGCATGATCCTTGGCATGAATCTTCAGACGAAACCGGAAGAGATTTATCTTGCTCTTCTGGAATCTACTGCCTATGGTACAAGAATGATCATGGAGAATTTTGAAAATCATGGTGTGGAAGTAAACGAGATCGTTGTTGCCGGAGGAATCGCAAATAAAAATCCTCTGCTGATGCAGATTTATGCAGATGTCTGCAATAAGACAGTCCGTATTTGCGGTACAGAACAGTCCGGAGCTCTGGGCTCTGCAATTCTTGGCATTATTGCAGCCGGAGAAGAAGTGAGTGGATATCAGAGTGCCCAGGATGTGATTGCCGCATTTGGACGCCTTCAGGATGTAAAATATGTGCCGGATGCGAAGAGAGTGGCTGCTTACGAAAAGCTCTATCAGGAATATACCACCCTGTTTGATTATTTCGGAAAAGGTGAAAACGATGTGATGAAACGACTGATGGAAGGCAGAAAATAAACGGATGCCTTTGATATAAGGAGAGTGGTGCCATGCTAAAAGATTTTAGAAAAGAATATAAAGAAAAACTCCGGACACCGGAAGAGGCGGTCAGTGTGGTAAAGAGCGGAGACTGGGTGGATTATACCAGTTCTCTCGGAAAACCGGTTCTTCTGGATCAGGCCCTGGCAAAAAGAAAGGAAGAACTCTTTGATGTAAAAATCAGAGGAAATCTGATTGAAGGCCCGATTGAAGTGGCAGAATGTGATGAAAGCCAGGAGCACTTTATTTATCATACATGGCACTGCTCGGCCTATGAACGAAAGCTATGTGACCGGGGAATGTGTTACTACATTCCAATGGTATTTCACAATAATGCTGCATATTACAAATATTTTCTTAATGTAAATGTGGTAATGGTGAGTGTATCACCCATGGATAAACATGGATATTTTAATTATTCTGTAAATACGGGAGTGGCCGGTCCGATCGTACAGAATGCGGATACGGTTATTGTGGAAGTCAATGAGCATATGCCAAAGATTCATGGGGGATATGGAGAATGTATCCATGTATCTGAGGTGGATTATATTGTGGAGGGTCCTCATGAGCCATTTTCCACCGGACGTTGTTATGATCCGACACCGGTGGACAGGCAGATTGCCCGCAATCTGCTGCCTTATATCGCGGATGGCTCTACTTTGCAGCTTGGAATCGGAAGTATGCCAAATGCCCTGGGAGAATTGCTGGCACAGTCTGATCTCAGGGACCTTGGGATGCATACCGAATTATGTTCGGATGCCTATCTCCATTTGTATAAGGCGGGAAAACTTACAAATAAGTTAAAGACGATTGATCGTGGCAAGGGTGTTTTTGGTGTTGCCATCGGTTCCTCTGAGTTATATGAATGGCTGGATGATAATCACGGGGTGGCGGCCTATCCGCTGGAATATGTAAATCGCCCGGATGTGATTGCCCGGATTGATAATATGGTGTCCATAAACAGCTGTGTTTCCGTGGATCTTTACGGGCAGGTATCTTCAGAAAGTTTCGGTGCCCGGCAAATCAGTGGAACCGGAGGACAGCTTGATTTTCTGATCGGAGCCTCCTCCGCCCGGGGCGGGAAAGCCTTTATTTGTATGAGCTCAACATATACGGACAAGGATGGAAAACTTCATTCACGGGTATTACCTCAATTTAATGGGGATATCATCACTTCGCCGAGAAGTCAGGTGTATTTTCTTGCGACGGAATATGGTGTGATCAATATGGAGGGACGCTCTACATGGGAGAGGGCCGAAGGGCTCATTTCCCTGGCCCATCCGGATTTTCGAATGGAGCTTATTAAGGAAGCTGAGAAAAGAAAAATATGGCGGCGTTCGAACCGCAGATAAAAACAAGGAGAAGAGAGATGAGAAAAAGACAAATCATTTATTGTGTAGTATTACTGCTGGCAATCCTGGCCCTTACACTGATTCGCGGAACATTTGGATTTTAGAAGGAACAGAGGATGAGATATTATATTTCGGATCTTCATTTTTTTCATGAGAATCTGAATACCCAGATGGACTGCAGAGGTTTTGACTCTGCAGAAAAGATGAATGCATATATGATTTCCCAGTGGAACAGCAAAGTGCGTCCGGGAGATGAAGTGGTGATTCTCGGTGATTTTTCTGTCGGAAAGGCGGAGGAGACCAATCGGATCTTAAATCTGTTAAACGGAACCCTTTATCTGATTACGGGAAATCATGACTCTTATATTAAGGAAAAAGAATTTCATAAAGAAAGATTTGTGTGGATCAAACCCTATGCGGAAATGCATGATAATCGCCGGAAGGTGATTTTGTCCCATTATCCTGTATTCTGTTATAACGGTCAGTATCGGAAAAACAGGAAAGGGGAAGGGACAACTTATATGCTCTATGGGCATGTGCATAATACGCAGGATGAACAGCTGGTACAGAAATTCTGTGAAATTACAAGGAAGACGAAACGTCAGGGAAAGTACGACAGGGAACCTGTTCCGATTCCCTGTAATATGATAAACTGTTTCTGCATGTTTTCTGATTATGTCCCCCTTACTCTTGACGAGTGGATTGAAAATGATAAGAGAAGAAAACAAATGGTCATTCTATAAGGAATGTCAAAATTAAGGTTCTAATTGCCATAAATAAAAATAAAAAAAATCCCCCGTATGTTATAATTTAATATATTATAAATACTACCCTTCGAGGAGATAATAAATGAATCAGGAACAAGGAGGAGGTATTGACTAGGAGGATGCGTTATGAATATTGGCATTTTAGAATATGATGAAAAAGTAGCGTATCAGCTGGGGGAAATCATTGCACAGGAGTGTCCGCATGTCCAGATTAAAAGATGGGACAAAGAGAGCGAATTGAAAGAAGATATAAGGAAGGGCGGTATCTATAAAATACTGTTTCTCGCTCTGGAGAAGAATCCTATGGATATTGTTGAATATTCAAAGCGCCTGCAGGAACTTCATCCGAATGTAAAAATTATTTACATGACAGAGTTGAATCCGACGATATTTGAAGTGTTTTGTTCCAACCCGACCTATATTCTCTCCAGACCGCTTAATGAAGGACATGTTCGCAAAGCACTCAGGAAGGCTTTAAAGGAGCTCAGTCTTTCCCGGGAAAAGAATTTTACGGTAATTAACAAACAGGGAATATTCACGATCCCCTATACGAGAATTTTTTATGTGGAAAGTGACAAAAGAAAGCTCAATATCTATGGGAGCGATGGATTGATTAAATCAATCAATCTGAAAATATCAGATTTTCTGAAATACGAACACGGGCATTATTTTATGCAGTGCCATAAAAGCTATGCAGTAAATCTGATGCACGTTCTCCAGCTCGAAAAATATGAAATTGTACTGGAAAATGGGGAGAAACTCCCGATCAGCCAGTCCAGATATATGGAGACGAAGGCAAGATATCTTGATTATCTGGAAAATGAATGAGAGGCTGTCACACCATACAATGAGGTGCAGACTCAGAACCGGCAATTAAAGAATCCATTGTATAACATTTTGTGCTGTACAATGGATTCTTTTTTTAATCTGTGAGAAAATTTACCCAGTCAAGAATCATTTCGTCTACATTTTCATAGAGTTTTTCAATCTGATGTTCCTCCGGATTATCCACAAAAATTCCCCCGGTACACAGAACTCTCTGGCCGGTTTTTTTTGCGAGGTTTTCGGCAACATAAATGCAGAAAAGATTCTCCGGATGTTCTGAATCGCTGATGATGGAAGTCTCGCAGGTTACCGGATCGGAATCCGGTACCGGAGTGGAAAAAGCGGTACAGCCGATTCGGTTTTCTCCATCGCAGGTGAGAAGAACGTGGAGATCTTCTCCCACGGGAGTGATATCCATTTGTATAGATGTAAAGAGTAAGACTCGGTGAAACTTCATTTTTTCCTCCTGTTTTGTATATTGTCTTTTATTATTATCGTAGTCTGAGATAAAAAATATTACATTTTTGTTATAAAACCATGTATTTTTATGGAAATATGTGTTAATATAATGTTAATAAAAGAAACATTACTGGTTTTCAGATTTGCTGCAGGATAGCACTGCCATATTGTACAGAATCTGAATGGTTTCCTCATGACCGTAAAAAAAGGTGTTAGCACACAAATCGTAGTTTCCGGCATATCCCCATTGCTGTCCGGTATAATACTGATAATAGTTTTTGCGATTCTGATCCATTTTTTTTACGGTATCCGAAGCGATTTTATGATCTGTTCCGGAAATACCCATTTCATATTTTACCCTTTCTCTGAAAGGAGCGGACAGGAAAATGGATAAATGAGGAATATGGTTATTTTTCAGGACGACATCTGCACAACGTCCCATGATAATGCAGCTTTCTTTTGCTGCCATCTCACAGATGAGGTTGCTCTGATTAAAAAAGAGCATGTCTGACTGGTTGGAAAAAATTTTCTTTCCGATTTTTCCAAGGCCGGTTCTGCGGTGTTTGGAAGAGGATGGATTATCATCGTCCAGATCGGTTATGTTATTTGAGCTGATTCCCATGCGCTCACAGGCCATATGGATGATTTCTTTATCATAATAAGCAATGCCGAGGCGCTGGGCAAGCTGATATCCAATGGTATGTCCGCCGGTACCGTACTGTCTGCTGATGCAGATGACCAGATGGTTATCAGAGGAAAAACGGCGGGATGCCATGGCATCACTGCTGTCAATGCTGTGAGGAAGGATGATTTCCGGATTGTAAGACAGAATATCCTGTTCGACTTCCTTTAGTTCCTCTCTCAGTGGTGCGGCTTTTTCTTCATCGCGTATCGTGGCAATCATATTGGAAATCAGAATCATTTCATTTTTCAGAAAATGTTCCCGGTTGATTTTGAGGGAATCAATAATTTTCTGAAGGGCAAAAGAAGGGCTGGACGGGAACACCCGTCCCAAACTGCTGCCGGTGGTCTCGTATACTTGCTTGTCAAGATCATAAAGCCGGGTGGCTATTTTGCGTTCCTGTTCGTCCGTAGTTTTCATACTGCTACATCCTCCTGTCTGATTTATGTTTCTTTATATACTATACTACATTTTGTGAAAAAATTACAGGACATAAGGGGAGAAATAAGGAGATTTTTTATGAAGAAATCAAAACTCATGCTTCTAATTGTTTTAAGTCTTTGCTGTTGTCTTGCTTTCCCAAAGACATCGATTGCTGCACAGGCAAAGGCCAAGACAGTGAAGACGACAAAAAAGTCAAAAAAGAAAAAAAAGAAAGAGACAGACATTACACCGAAAGAACCTTCATCAAGTGATTTAAAAGTGATCCATGAGGTGACGAAACCGGCATCGAAGCGATGGGTACAATCTTATACCATGGATTCAAAATACTATTATTACATACAGATGACAAGTGTCCATACTGGTAATCTGCGTGTTACAAGAGTAAAATATAAAGGGTTTGGGCGCTATCTTAAAGATTATATGACGTTAAGACGTTTTGGGCATGCCACAAATCTGGATTGCTCCATATCCAACGGGAGAACCTGGCTATGGACAGGAAGTGACTGTAAAAAAGGCTCGGATGTATCCCAGGCAATCACGGGGTTTCGTTATAAAAAGTATACTACGCTGACTGGACACGGACCTGTGCAGTATCAGATTCCTATGGGCACAGACGGGAAATATGCAACGAATGTTTATCCGGCAATTAATCAGGACAGTACACGTATGGCAGTGCGCTATACTTATAAGGGAATGCAGTATTATCAGATTTACAATCTGGTGGACGGACTTTATATTAATCCGGATACTCCGGTCAGACAGTTTTGTCTCTGGCCGACCACAGGTGATTTCCAGGGATTTGACATTTATAAATCAACAATCTATACAATCGAAGGAAGTCCGAGAAACTCTTTTTTAAAGACATATGATTCTTCGAGACGGTATCAGCCGACAGTGATTCGCGCCTATCATTATAACACGGGAGTCTATAATTCAATGGTTGTCCATGGTGCAAAAAAACTGACGTTTCGTGAGCCGGAAGGGATTAAAGTTTTGCCTGGAAGAAAAATTTATATAATGTATGTTTCCAATAAGCTGACAGATCAATCCTGTAATATATATAGACTAAAGAAAAAAATATAAAAAAATCCATTGTATAACATTTTGTGTTGTACAATGGGTTTTTCAGTCTGTACATTGGAGCGAAAATAAGATGGTAATTTTTATAGAATTCGTTTAGAATATAAACAGAAGAAAAATGAGAAGGAGATTAGTGATGACAATCAGAGATATCCATAAAAATAAGGAGAAATATATCGATAAAGAAATAAAAGTAAGCGGATGGGTACGAAGTATACGAGGATCGAAACATTTTGGTTTTCTGATGCTTCATGACGGTACATTTTTTGAACCGATTCAGGTTGTATATGGGGAAGATCTGTCTAATTTTAAAGATATTTCAAAAATGAATGTGGGGGCGGCAGTGATCGTGGAGGGAACATTGGTTGCAACGCCACAGGCAAAGCAGCCTTTTGAAATTCAGGCATCCTCTGTGACACTGGAGGGAGCTTCCGCGCCGGATTATCCTTTACAAAAAAAACGCCATAGTCTGGAATATCTGCGAACGATTTCTCATCTTCGTCCACGGACGAATACTTTCCAGGCAGTGTTCCGAATTCGTTCCATGGCGGCTTTTGCCATCCACCAGTTTTTTCAGGAAAGAGGATTTGTCTATGTAAATACCCCGCTGATCACGGCGAGTGACTGTGAGGGAGCCGGGGAGATGTTTCAGGTGACGACAATGGATTTGTCCCATGTGCCGATGAAAGACGGAGAAGTAGACTACTCAGAAGATTTTTTTGGAAAACAGACCAATCTCACCGTAAGTGGACAGCTCAATGGAGAAACTTTCGCTCAGGCTTTCCGGAATATTTATACTTTCGGTCCGACATTCCGTGCAGAAAATTCCAATACGGCACGGCATGCTGCCGAGTTCTGGATGGTGGAACCGGAGATGGCTTTTGCGGATCTTAAAGATGATATGGATGTGGCAGAGGCCATGCTTAAATATATTATTTCTTACGTCATGAAAAATGCGCCGGAAGAGATGGAATTTTTAAATAAATTTGTGGATAAGGGACTCATTGATCGCCTGAATCATGTCCTGCATTCTGAGTTTGGACATGTAACTTATACCGAGGCGGTGGAAATTCTGGAACAACACAACGATAAATTTGAATACAAAGTATCCTGGGGAACGGATCTTCAGACGGAACATGAAAGGTTTCTTACAGAGGAGGTTTTTAAGCGCCCGGTATTTGTCACAGATTATCCAAAAGGAATTAAAGCTTTTTATATGAAATTAAATCCGGATGGAAAGACCGTAGCTGCCATGGACTGTCTGGTTCCGGGAATTGGTGAGATTATCGGCGGAAGCCAGAGAGAGGATGATTATGATACGTTAAAAAGGAGAATGTATGAGGCGGGACTTTCCGAAAAGGGATATGAATTTTATCTCGATCTAAGAAAATACGGATCCACACATCATTCCGGATTTGGCCTTGGATTTGAAAGATGTGTCATGTACCTTACCGGCGTGTCCAATATCCGGGATGTAATTCCTTTCCCGAGAACCGTAAATAATTGTGACCTGTAACAATAAATTATAGCAAAGTATTATATAAATGGATTTGTTATTTACAGAATATATTGTATAATGACGAAAGGTAAAAATGAAGGTATCATTTTTAGTGGAGACAGATACGAGGAGGGAACAGAATGCCAAAATGGGTGGATCTTAATGAATTAGATGATGATGAAATTCTTCTGAAAAAGAATCGGATGAGCAGAAGTCTTACAATAGAGGAACCTGAATACACAGATGCAGGAGAGGAAGATTTTCTTGATACGATGGAGCCGGCCAAAAAGAGTATGACAATCTTTTTTCTGATTGATGTATCCGGAAGTATGAAAGGAACAAAGATTGGTTCTCTGAATAGTACGATGGAGGAACTGCTGCCATCTTTAGTCGGCGTGGGAGAGGCTTCCACGGATGTGAAGATTGCAATCATGAAGTTTTCCACCGATGTGGAATGGGTGACCCCACAGCCGGTCCGGATTGAGGAATATCAGTACTGGAACCGTCTGGAGGCGGACGGCCTTACTTTTATGGGAGATGCGTTTCTTGAATTGTCGAGAAAATTATCCCGAAGTTCTTTTTTGAGTTCTCCGTCCCTTTCCTTTGCACCGGTAATCTTTCTGTTATCTGACGGATCTCCCAATGATGACTGGAAAAAGGGGCTGGAAACCTTAAAACAGAATAAGTGGTTTCAGCATGCTTTAAAGATCGCTCTGGGTATTGGTTCGAAAGTAAATATGGATGTTCTTCGCGAATTTACGGGGAATGAAGAACTTGCGGTGAAGGCGAAAAATGCCGACCAGTTAAGAGAACTGATCAAACTGCTTGCCATCACTTCCTCCCAGATTGGAAGCCGCAGTCTTGCCCTGGTGGATGGAACGGGAAATCAGCCTGCGGCAGAGACGGTGGCCAGGGCGAAGCAGCAGGTTCTGGTGGAGGAAATTCGTGCCGGAGCAAAAGATATTTTAGGTGAGGCAGTGGATCCCGAGGCTGTCAATTATGACGAAGGATGGTAGAGTACATATATGAGAGAATTAAAAATCGGAGAGAGAATTCCTGTGGAAGCGGGCGGTGAAGCGATTGTAGCAAGGGAACTTGGCCGGGGCGGTCAGGGAATCGTTTATCTGGTCCGCTACCGTGGACGGGAATATGCACTGAAATGGTATTTTATCAGCCGGATTAAAAATCCGGAGGCATTCCGGAAAAATCTGCGCAGGAATATTGAGGACGGAGCGCCGGAAGGAGGAGGGCAGTTTATCTGGCCTTTGTTTCTGACGGAGACAAAACCGAATGGAGCTTTTGGTTATCTGATGAATCTTGCTCCGTCAGGATATGAATCATTTACGGATATTTATAATGGGTATCGCTGGGAAAAACCCCGGGTAAAAGGACAGCCGGCAAGGAAAATCAAAGTAAAATTTGCGTCTCTGGATGTGATGCTCACTGCTGCGATCAATATTGTAAAGGCTTTCCGTGCCCTTCATCTTGCAGGAAAAAGTTATCAGGATTTAAATGACGGAGGATTTTTTATCGATACGAGAAACGGGGATGTTCTGGTCTGCGACTGCGATAATGTTGCTGCAGACGGAGAGAACTTCGGTATAGGAGGAATGCCCGGATTTATGGCTCCGGAAGTGGTGCGGGGGATTGCAAAGCCGGATGTGCTTACGGACCGGTATTCTCTGGCAGTTGTTCTTTTTAAACTTTTTTTCCGGGGAGATCCGCTCGAGGGAAGCAAGGTGCTTCAGTGTGTTGTAATGACAGAAGAGAACGATCTGATTCATTATGGGAAGGATCCGGTATTTGTGTATGATCCGAACAATGCGTCAAACCGTCCGGTAAGCGGGGTGCACGATAATGTAATTAAACTCTGGAAAATTTATCCGGAATTCATCCGGGAGGCTTTTACCCTCTCTTTCACATACGGAATCCGGGAGCCGAATGCCAGAATTATTGAAAAAAGCTGGATTCAGATGCTCATTCAGTTGAAACTGGATATTATCCACTGCAGTTGTGGGAAGACAGCATTTTCTTCTGCATTTCAGAAGACTGGGGATCATACCCTTCAGTGTCCGAAATGTGGCAGTGTGATCTACATGTTAAGCGTGAAAGACTTTGAAGTACCGCTTCATCTTGGGGCAAAATTATTCCGGTGTCTGACAGAAAAGAATAATGACGACTTTGAAACAGTTACCGGAGAGGTGATTGAAAATCGTTTGAAAAAAGGACTGTTCGGAATTAAGAATTTGTCCCATGCCACATGGAATGCGGTATTTCCTGACGGTTCTGTACGTCAGGTGAGGCCTGGAAAAGGCGTGCCGATCTGGAAAGGGCTCGAGATTGATTTTGATGATAAAATAAAAGCAAAAATATTATTGTAGACAGGGCGGTATTATGGACAGAGCAGAAAACAGATGGGTTTCCCTTCGGGAAATCTGTGAGGAAAGAAGAGTCGTCACAGAGGAGCAGACGGGAAAACAGGTTGGAAAAACAGCATATTTTGCTTCTATGAAGGCCATGATTGAAGGCGCAATGCAGTTTGCTGACTTTTTCCAGAAAATCCATGAAAAAGGGCAGGTATATGCCTCCTCTTGTTCGGATAAATTTTTCTTTGATCTTATGACAGGTGATTTTCGTTTTGAGGGAGAGAAGCTTCTGGGGGAAGAAGGAGAGATAACACCGGATTACGAGACTTTGGAATTTACAGAATTCCTTGCACCGGAACTTGTCTGTGCAGCGTTGGAAAAACAGCATGACAAGGAGGAAGAACGATATACACTTGAAACAGACTGGTACTTTATGTCTGTGTTTTTATTTGAATACTTTTTTCATACGGGTTCTCCGTTTGAGGGAAAAAAGATGGTGAACCGCTGTTTCCTTTCTCCGGAGGAAAAGGAGCTTTACCGGGCGAAGGAAGGACATTTCTGCATGGAACCGGAAGAAGGAAACATGCCGGTAAAAGGTATTCAGGATAAACTGATTAAATACTGGGAAGAGTATCCGGACTATTTGAAAAAGATGTTTCGGAGAGCCTTTCTGGAGGGAGGGACTTTAAGAGAGCTGCGTCCGACGGAAGTGGACTGGAAACAGCTGTTTGTCCGTATGGCAATGGATTATAAAGAATGCAGTTGTGGCTTTCATGGATTTTCCTTCCATCTTGTTTCGCAAAGTAATGGAACCTGTGTATGTCCGAAATGTGGAAAAATCTATTATCCCCTGACAAACGGGATGGACCGGATTCTTCTGGCACAGGGCGAGAAACTTTATGAATGCCAGACAGGAAGAAACCCTTTTGATAAGGATACGGTAACCGGACTTGTGGTGGAGAACCGGCAGAAAAAAGGGTTGTATGGAATTAAAAATATTAGTAAAGGTATATGGAGGGGAGGGTATCCTGACGGGAAGATCAGAGAAATTCCTTCCGGACAGGGAATCCCGATCTGGCATGGTATGCAGCTACGTTTTGAAACAGGAGAAGAGTGGAATCTTCGCCTTGTCACATCGGCGGAGAAGAGAGAGGATGAGGAAAATGAGCAGACAGATTGTGGAACAGAATATTGACGGAATTGATCCACTGGAAACAATGCCTCCGGCAAAAAAGAGCATGGTAATCTTTTTCCTGGTGGATACTTCTAAAAGTATGGAAGGTTCAAAATTGGAATCATTAAATCGGGTAATGGGAGAGATCCTTCCGGAGCTTATTGGTGTGGGCGAAGCCGGAACGGATGTGAAGGTGGCAGTTTTGTCCTTTTCCTCCGGATGTGAATGGGTGACGCCGGAGCCGGTGCTGATTGAAGAATATCAGCGATGGGAAAACCTCACTGCTGACGGTGTCACGGATCTGGGGGATGCCTGTGAGGAGCTTTGTAGTAAGCTTTCGAGAAACAGTTTTCTCTCCGCCCCGTCTTTGTCCTATGCCCCGGTGATTTTCCTGATGACGGACGGATATCCGACGGATGATTATAAAAAAGGCTTTGAGATGTTAAAAAAGAACCGCTGGTTTCAGTATGGGCTAAAAATTGCCCTTGCAATCGGTTCGAATGTGGATCTTGATGTCCTGAAAGAATTTACCGATGACGAAGAACTGGTTCTTCAGGCATGCGGTGCGGAGATGCTTCGGAAACTTGTGCGGGAGATTGCCGTGACATCCTCAAAAATCGGAAGTACCAGCATGACGCTTACCGAGACATCCACAGAGCGTTCCGTGGCAGAGGTTGCCGGTGCGAAGAAGGCACAGATGGTAGAAGCGGTGCAGGAAATCAAACAGGATATTCTGGGCCTTGAGGACCTTGACGATCTTGATGACATGGATATCGAGTTTGATGAGGGCTGGTAGAATGTTTCATGCAATACATTCCACGGTAATTGGAGACAGCCACATCCGAAAGGGAATGGTCTGCCAGGATAGCTCCGGAACAGTCGTAACGGATCACTTTGCGATTGCCGTTGTTGCAGACGGACACGGAAGTGCAAAACATTTTCGCAGTGATGCCGGGTCCCGGATTGCTGTAAAAATAACGACGAAGCTTCTGAAAAACTATATGTCCCGACCGGATTTTAAGGAACAGTTTTTTCAGCATCCGGAGTTTATTCTCTCCCAGATGGAAAAACAGATTCTGATGAAGTGGCGGGAGGCAGTGGAGGAATATCATCGTGAGAATCCTCTAACGGAAGAAGAAAAAGAAAAAATTCCGGAGCATTCGAGGAATCATCTGAAAACGGCAGTGATTTACGGCAGTACCGTTCTTGCTGCGGTGATGACGGAAGATTTTTCTTATGGAATGGTGCTTGGAGACGGAGGATTTGTTGCATTAGACGGCAGCGGAAAATTGTCTGTCCCTGTCGAGGATAAAAATTCCCATGCCAATTATACGTCTTCTTTATGTAATACCGATGCCATTGATTTTTTTGAACACTGGTATACCACGAAAAAGATGGAAGCATTATTTGTATCAACGGACGGTCTTTTTAAATCCTTTGCCAGTGAGGAGGATTTCCTGAAATACCATGGACTGCTTGCCCATATGCTGTGGGATGAGGACCGGACGCAGAAGAGTCTGCAGCGTAATTTCGAAAAAAGAACCAGGGAAGGAAGCGGTGACGATATTTCTATTGCCCTGGTTTATCGAATGTGACAGGAAGGAGAGAGCTTATGAAAAAGGAAGCCAGCGTGATTCTGGCCAAGTGTGCCGGAGATAATCTTTATGGAATCAGAATTGAAAAAAGAAAAAATGACTGGGTACGTACCTGGGCATTTAAATTAAAGGAAGAGATGGCCGAGAAAGAAGGTTTTGATAAGGTAAACTTTACAGGGAGTTTTTATACCGATGAAGAATATCCGGGATGTCCGTACTGTGGGGCCAGAAAATGTTTTGTCTGTGGAAACTGTGGAAAGGTGAGCTGTTATGACGGAGGGGATAAAGTTGTGTGTAACTGGTGCGGAGCAAACGGCACACCGGCCGAAGATGACGGCAGTCTGGATGTTTCCGGCGGAGGCTTCTGATTTTTAATTTTATTTGTTTTTTTCCCGGTTCTTTGATATAATCCCTCATATATATATGATGAGTATAGTTTTTTAGGAGAGTTAATATGGGAGAGAAAATACAGGATGTTATATTAGAAACGACTTCTCTCATGGCTAAGACCTGCCATGAGACAGATTTTATTGTGTCAAGGGGAGAGCGGTGCCTGCCGGACAGAAGCTGCGTGATTAATATCATTAAGGATTTAAAAAGGGTAATGTTTCCGGGATATTTCGGAAAAGAAAATATTGCTCTGATTTCACCGGGATATTTTATCGGGGACCGGTTGATTCAAATTTATGACCAGTTAAAACCACAGGTAGAGAAGGCACTTTATTACCGGGATTATGAAAGCAGTTCAGAACAGGAGATTGGCGAGCGGGCAGAGGCGATTTGTATTCAGTTTTTCAAAAGGCTTCCTGCGGTTCAGCAGATGCTGCTTAAAGATGTGCAGGCAGGGTTTGACGGTGACCCGGCGGCAAAGAGCAGGGAAGATGTGATTATATCTTATCCCGGATTGTTTGCCATTTTTGTATATCGTATTGCCCATGAGCTGTATGTACAGGATGTGCCGTTTTTGCCGAGAATTATGACGGAATACGCACATAGCCGTACAGGAATTGATATAAATTCCGGTGCCACCATTGGCGAATATTTCTTTATCGATCATGGAACCGGTGTGGTAATCGGTGAGACGACGGAGATTGGAAATAATGTTAAGCTGTATCAGGGCGTTACCTTAGGTGCCCTGTCCACACGTAGCGGGCAAAAATTAAAGGGAAAGAAGAGACATCCGACAATCCGGGATAATGTTACCGTATATTCCGGAGCCACAATCCTTGGTGGAGAGACAGAGATCGGTGAGGATGTTATTGTTGCCGGAGGCGCATTTGTCACGAAGTCAGTTCCTCCGCATACGAAGGTCATTGTCAAGAATCCGGAAATTCAGATTAAGAATTCTGACAAGAAGATTGAACTGCAGAGTACGGAAAATAAAGAGGGAATTTGGGAAATTTAAAATAGAAAAGATTTATTTCAAAGGGGAAATATGAAAAATCGGATCCGGAAGAATTCGTGAGGGAAAGAACTTAAAAGACGGACTAAAGGGGTGTTATCATGGACAGAAAGTTTATCGTTCACGCAAGAGTATTAAAGGCAATGTCAGATGAAAATCGGTTAAGAATTATCGATCTTCTGAAAGAGAGGGAATATAACGCCAGTGAACTTTTAGAGGAAATGGATTTCGGACAGTCAACGCTGTCTCATCATATGAAGATTCTTCTGAATGCAGATGTGGTGAATTCCCGCAAAAACGGAAAATGGACTTTGTACAGTCTGAATAAAGAGACATTTGCCCGGATTTCTGAGTGGATCGGAGAATATGCGAAATAGATTTTTCTTTCATTTTAGAAATTTCATATTGACAAAAAGCATAATATAAAGTAGTATATTATACGTTGCAGCAATGTAGCGAATGCCCAGATAGCTCAGTCGGTAGAGCAGAGGACTGAA
>JALFIK010000224.1 GCA_022776205.1 Eubacterium sp. | reverse complement strand
TTCTTTGCTTTTCTTGCAGCCTGTCTCTCCTCAATCAGTGCTTCAATATCTTGGTCGAGAAGTTCTTCTTTCTTATCAGTAATAATGCCAAGAATATCACAGAGCATAACAATCGTATCATAAATCTTACGTACATATCCTCTGCTTCCTTCCTGTGCAGTGATATTGGCCAGTTTTACCAGTTCAAAGATTGCTGCAATGGCATCGGCAGTATTAAAATCATCATCCATGGCTTCCTCGAATTTTGCTTTCAGTGCATCCACCTCTTTTGCATTCTTCTCATCTTCCGGGGTAAACTCCCTTTCCGGTGCAGTTTTCAGAATCTCTCTTAAGCGGTCAACTGCCGTAAGGATTCTTTCCAATCCATTCTTAGAAGCTTCCACAAGAGTGTCACTAAAATTTAGCGGACTTCTGTAATGAGCACTTAACATAAAGAAACGAATGACCTGCAGCGGATATTTCTCACTGATCTCACGTACTGTAAAGAAATTACCGGCAGATTTGGACATCTTTTTATTATCAATGTTTAAAAACGCATTGTGCATCCAGTACTTCGCAAATGGCTCTCCGTTACATGCCTCACTCTGGGCAATCTCATTTTCATGATGGGGAAAGATCAGATCTTCTCCTCCCGCATGAATATCAATGGTATCCCCAATATATTTCTTCGACATCTCGGAACATTCGATATGCCAGCCCGGACGGCCATCTCCCCACGGAGACGACCAGGAAGGTTCCCCCTCTTTCTTTGGTTTCCACAAAACGAAATCCATGGAATCTTCTTTTTCATCACTTACAGCAATACGAATCCCCGCCTGCATGTCATCCAGATTCTTTTTGGAGAGCTGTCCGTAATTTTCAAATTTACGGGTCCGGAAATATACCGTACCACTTTTCTCATAAGCATAACCCTTCTCAATCAGTGTGGAAATCATCCGGATCATTCCGTCAATCTCTTCTGTTGCCTTTGGATTATGGGTAGCCGGTTTGATATTAAGCCCTTCCATATCTTTCTTGCACTCTTTAATATATCTTTCAGAAATTTCTGATGCAGAAACTCCCTCTTCGTTTGCTTTCTTTATAATCTTATCATCAACATCAGTAAAATTCGAAACATAATTTACTTCATACCCTTTGTATTCAAAATACCTTCTTACCGTATCAAATACAATCATCGGACGGGCATTTCCAATATGAATAAAGTTATATACTGTCGGTCCGCAGACATACATTCCGACTTTCCCCTCATGTACCGGGACAAATTCCTCTTTCTGTTTCGTCAGTGTATTATACAATTTCATAATTCTTTGTTCCTCCTTATATTAAAATGGGAATCTCGGAGAGAATACGTACAGGTTATTCAAATCTGTTCTTAAGATTGGAAAAGCTCCGCTTCCATAAGAAGTCGAAGCTTTCATACCGCCTGTATTCACATACATCTTAGTCTATGCAATTTCTTGACATTTGTCAATGGATAATCTTAAACAATTTCCATAATACAGCTTTTTGAAAGAGGAAGAATACCGGAAAGAATCTCTTTTCCTTTCTCCGTGAGCCTGTCCGTTTCCGGCAGTCCCTCTTGTGTGCAGGAAAAAATCATTTGCGTGAGGTCTCCAATCGCAATCCTCCCGCCTTCCGGATTATTATCCTCTGTTTTTGTAACGGAAACATGGCCTTCTTTTAAGGAAAAATGATAACAGCCTTCCTGTTCTTTTAAAAAACCATCTTCCACAAAAATATCTGTGTCTCCGTCCAGATCTGATGTCAGAAATTCTCCCAGTCTCTCCAGATTTAAAATCCGGTACATGATAATCTTAACTTTTTTTGCCGGCATCCACCGGATATCCCCGTCCGGTCCCGGCTTTTTGACTACATCTTCCCAGGATGGATCCAGAATAAGCTGGTATCTGGAATAATGATAATTTTTCTCACAGAAAAATAGAATCTCCCGCAGAAATTCTTCCCTCAGACTCCTGTCTGCACAGAAAATCTGTGACAGAATCAAATAGTCATTTTCGGCATCGGCAACAAATCTCCCAATATACTCCCCATCTTTTCTCACATAAATGATCTGTCCAAATTCACTGCCGGTCTCCTTTGTAAGTCTGTGCAAATAAGGGAGGGAGATTTCCGTAAAAATATCAAACATTGTACTTTTTACGTTATTTTCCATACAGGCACAGTACTTAAGTTCTTCCTCCGTCTCCTCTGTGGAAAAAGAATATTTTCTGTCTTCCTTTTCCCCTTTCGGCAGAAATTCCAGTTCCTGTTCCGTCTGGCTCATTCCAAACCGAAAATCAAAGGGGAGATAGTAATTTTCGTCAGCCGGCATAAGATAAGTAAAAATTTTTCCCTGGCTTCGCATTTTTGCAAAGCCCTCCACAAGCAATTCTCTCATTACTCCCTGTCGTCTGAACTCCTCATCTGTCGCTACACCGACAATATAATCCGCTTTAACCGGCCTGCCTTTTACAGAAAGAACATAGGGATTTAAGTGTATCATTCCCTTAAGGGTCTCCTCCCCGTCCTTATCTTCCAAATTAAGAAGAATTTCGTTTTTCCCGTAAACTTCATCAAAATAAAACATGGCATATGCTGCAGGATCATGAAAATTTCGCTGCCACATGTCATATATTTCTTTTTTTCTCGAACCGTCATCCAATACTATCATTCCTGTATCTCCCCTGCTTTCATACATCCGCCACATCCTGCACAGTCTCTGCCCGGTGTCATTACATCTGCCCCGACATAATTCTGAATTTCCGATAAAAGACAGACCGCAGATGCCGCAATTCCAAGGCCTTCTCCGGTAAAGCCAAGTCCTTCTTCTGTCGTTGCTTTCACGTTGACCTGTCCTTCCTGTATTCTGAGAGCACGGGCAATATTCTTTCTCATCTGCGGAATATACGGGGCAAGTTTCGGTCGCTGGGCAATGACCGTCGCATCAATATTTTCAATAAAATATGCCCGCTCATCAATCAGCCTCCCCACTTTTTTTAAAAGATCCATACTGTCTGCTCCCTCGTAAGCGGGATCATTATCCGGAAAATGCTTTCCTATATCCCCAAGGGCAGCTGCTCCTAAAAGAGCATCCATCACAGCATGTAGCAGAACATCCGCATCCGAATGACCAAGAAGCCCTTTTTCATAAGGAATTTCCACTCCGCCGAGAATTAATTTTCTATTTTCTGTAAGACGATGTACGTCATATCCGTTTCCGATTCTCATAACTCCTCCATTCCTGCAATCCGGCAGTTTATTATTCTTAATCAATATTCTTCTGTTTTCTTATTATACTCTGCATGGGAAAAAATAGCAAAAAAAAATCCCGAAAATCGGGATCACTTTTTCATGACATAAAAAATAGCGGGAACTGGATTTGAACCAGCGACACCACGGGTATGAACCGTGTGC
>JALFIK010000130.1 GCA_022776205.1 Eubacterium sp. | reverse complement strand
GAAGCCCGGAAATCGAGGGGAGCGAAGCGAGCCGAGATTTAAGCACGGCGAGAGGCGAAAAGGTGGGAAGCCCGGAAATCGAGGGGAGCGAAGCGAGCCGAGATTTTAGCACGGCGAGAGGCGAAAAGGTGGGAAGCCCGGAAATCGAGGGGAGCGAAGCGAGCCGAGAAAGGGTATTATATTCCCGGAATTATCCCGAAGAAATACTAGTCTGAATGCCTGTCTGCGGCGTTGTCGTCAATCGGCGTAGCAACCGCTACGTCTCAATCCTCCGCCTTGCAGAGCAGGAATTCATCCGTCGTCTTTCTCCGAAATAATCAGGGAATATAATACCAGCACGGCGGGAGCCGAAAAGGTGCGAAGCCCAACGAGACTGTGAGAAAAACCTGTAAACGTTATAGATATAAAAATAAAGGAGATCAAAATGAATACACCAATTTCATGGATTAAAGCATATGTCCCGGATTTGGACTGCACTGTGCAGGAATATGTGGACAAAATGACATTGTCTGGTTCCCATGTGGAAAATGCAGTGTATCTGGACAAAAATCTGGAAAAAATTGTGGTTGGACGAATTGAAAAAATAGAGAAACATCCGGATGCAGATAAACTGGTAGTTTGCCAGGTAAACATCGGGACAGAAGAGATTCAGATTGTAACGGGTGCTCCAAACGTATTTAAGGGAGCACTGGTTCCGGTTGTGCTCGATGGCGGAAAAGTTGCCGGAGGCCATGACGGAAGTCCAAACCCGGAAAAGGGAATTAAGATTAAAAAAGGGAAACTTCGTGGAGTTCCTTCAAATGGAATGATGTGCTCTATCGAAGAACTGGGAAGCTCGAGAGATATGTATCCGGAAGCACCGGAAAACGGGATTTACATTTTTGATGAGAAAAAGGGTGTAAAGCCGGGAGACGATGCAGTGGAGGCACTGGGACTTCACGATGCCGTAGTGGAATTTGAAATCACTTCAAATCGTGTGGACTGCTTCAGTATGATTGGTATGGCAAGGGAGGCAGCAGCAACATTTAGAAAACCATTTTATCCGCCGCAGATAAAAGAAGTGGGTAATAAAGAAAAAGTGGAAGATTATATTTCTGTAGATGTGCAGGATACAGAGCTTTGTCCAAGATATACGGCAAGAGTGGTAAAAAATATTAAACTTGCCCCGTCACCGGAATGGATGCAGAGAAGACTGGCAGCCATGGGAATCCGTCCGATCAATAATATTGTTGATATCACAAACTATGTAATGGAAGAATACGGACAGCCAATGCACGCTTATGATCTTGACAAGATCAGAGGGAATAAAATTATTGTAAAACGTGCACAGGACGGGGATGTTTATACAACGCTTGACGGACAGGAAAGAAAACTGGACAAAGATGTTCTGATGATCAATGATGCAGAAGGGCCAGTTGGAATTGCCGGTATTATGGGCGGAGAGAACTCCATGGTCACCGATGATATTAAAACTATGCTTTTTGAAGCAGCTACCTTTGACGGAACGAATATCCGTCTGTCCTCAAAGAGAATCGGTCTTCGTACGGATGCTTCCGGAAAATTTGAAAAGGGCCTGGATCCGGAGAATGCCATCGAGGCCATGAACCGTGCCTGTCAGCTCGTGGAAGAACTGGGGGCCGGAGAAGTTGTCGGTGGTGTTGTGGATGTTTATCCAAATCCGGTGGAAGATGTCGCGATTCCTTTTGAACCGGAAAAATACAATAAACTTCTGGGAACCGATGTTTCTCCGGAACAGATGCTTGAATATTTTGATCGTCTTGAAATTGGTTATGACGAAGAAACCGGTCTGTTACAGATTCCGTCTTTCCGTCAGGACTTAAGATGTTCTGCGGATATGGCAGAGGAAGTGGCAAGATTTTATGGTTATGACAATATTCCGACAACACTTCCTCACGGTGAGGCAACTGCCGGTAAGAAATCCTTTAGTGCGAGAGTGGAGGATGTGGTAAGAAATATTGCAGAGCAGAATGGTTTCAGCGGAGGAATGTGTTATTCCTTTGAGAGCCCGAAGGTGTTTGACAAACTGCTTCTTAGAGCGGATGATCCGCTTCGTCAGGCAATCGTGATTGCAAATCCTCTCGGAGAAGATTACAGCATTATGAGAACCATTGAATTAAATGGTATTTTAACTTCCCTTGCAGGAAATTATAATCATAGAAATAAAAATGTCCGTCTTTACGAGATTGGAAATGTATATCTGCCGAAGGCTCTTCCGCTTACGGAATTGCCAGATGAGAGGAAGCGTCTGACTCTGGGTATGTATGGTGAATGCGATTTCTTCCTGTTAAAAGGCGTCCTGGAAGAAATGTTCTTAAAACTCGGTCTTTCCGGTAAAGTAGAATTTGAACCGTCGAAAGAAAAACCATTCCTTCATCCGGGAAGACAGGCACTGGTATACGTTGATGGTGTATATGCCGGCTTTATCGGACAGGTGCATCCACAGGTATGTGCGAACTATGAGATGAAATGTGAAGTTTATGTCGCAGGCATTGATCTGCCGGTTATCGCACAAAAAGCAACTTTTGACAGAAAATATCAGGGCGTTGCCAGATACCCGGCTGTTAACAGAGATCTAAGTCTTGTCATGAAGAAAGATGTCTTTGTGGGAAGTGTGGAAAAGGTTATGAAAGAAAAAGGCGGAAAATTGCTGGAAAGTATACAGCTATTTGATGTTTATGAGGGATCCCAGATTGAAGAGGGATATAAATCTGTCGCCTTCAGCCTTGTATTCCGCTCACCGGAAAGAAGTCTGGAAACAGCTGAGATCAACAAAGTAGTGGATAAAATCCTCAAGGAACTGGATAAAATGGGAGTGGAATTAAGAGCATGATGAAAACCAGTGATTTTAATTTTGATCTTCCGGAGGAGCTGATCGCCCAGGATCCTCTGGAGGATCGCTCTTCTTCGAGATTAATGGTGCTTGACAAGGAAACCGGTGAGATAACTCACCGGATTTTCCATGATATTACAGATTATCTCCATCCGGGAGACTGCCTGGTCATTAATGATACAAAAGTTATTCCTGCCCGGCTAATCGGACTTAAGGAAGAGACCGGGGCGCAGATTGAGATTCTTTTGCTCAAACGAAAGGAAAACGATATCTGGGAGACTCTGGTAAAGCCGGGAAAGAAATGCCGTCCGGGAACGAGAGTAGTGTTTGGGGACGGGGAGCTGAAAGCCGAGATCATTGATGTGCTTGAAGACGGAAACCGGCTTGTAAAATTTGAATATGAAGGTATTTTTGAAGAAGTACTCGATCGTCTCGGACAGATGCCTCTCCCGCCTTATATTACACATAAATTAAAGGATAAGAACCGCTATCAGACAGTTTATGCCAAATATGAGGGTTCCGCTGCCGCACCGACGGCGGGTCTTCATTTTACGGAAGAACTTCTTGGGCAGATTGAAGATATGGGAGTAAAAATTGCCCGTGTTACTCTCCATGTGGGTCTTGGCACTTTCCGTCCGGTTAAAGTGGAAAACGTTCTGGAACATCATATGCATTCTGAATATTACAATGTGTCAGAGGAAGCGGCAGAGATTATTAATGAAACCCGAAAAAACGGTGGGCGAATTATTGCGGTGGGAACGACGAGTACAAGAACCCTGGAATCTGTGGCAGATGAGAAGGGAATCATTCATGCAGACTGCGGAAATACGGATATTTTCATTTATCCGGGGTATAAATTTAAGGCAATTGACTGCCTGATTACAAATTTTCATCTTCCAGAGTCGACCCTGCTTATGCTCGTATCCGCTTTGGCGGGAAAGGACCACATCATGGCAGCCTACGAGGAAGCAGTAAAACAGCGATATCGTTTCTTTTCCTTTGGAGATGCTATGCTAATTCAATAACAAAATATCATATGGAAGAAAAATGAGTCAGTCAGATCGGAGAATTTCCAGATGGCATTTCCTGGCAAGCCGAATGGAGAAGATATTGTCTTCACGAATCCGTGCAACAATGTGGGATAATCCCAATTCATTTTTTCCAAAAGCAAGTAAAGGTGGAAGAATCTCGGAAGAAAAGCCCTGGTTCTGCCACCTTTTTTGTATGGAATAACCGACCTGCGTCTGTCCGTTTTCGCAAGGAGAAAAACCGGCAATGCCGATAAATTCCTCTGTGTTTTTAAGAAAAATACCGTAGATACCATAATCATAAAAATTATACTGATGATTGATGTAGTCGGAGAGAAACTGTTTACAGTCAGGACAGTTTTCGGGAAAGAAACAGCCTGAGGGATTGTCTTTGTTTTCTTCCTGAAGCACAGACAGACCGGGAAAATCATTCATGGTAAGTTCCCGTAAAAAACACCGGGCCGACTCTAAAACCGAAAGGGGAAGATGGAAAGATCTGTGATATACTTTTTCCAGAAAAAAAGGAGTGATGGATTCCGGATCAAGAATGAGCCAGGGAGTGCCCATAAGGGATTCGTGCCGGTTATTTTCATGGGAAAAGGCGATGGAAGGAATCCCGGCATGTCGTGCTTTTAAAAGATTCCGGTCACAATCGCAGACAGCCAGGGAAAAATCCGGGAAAGTGTTCTTTTCAGGAAAGTCTTTAGAAATTACAAAATTTATGGTATAGTTAGGATAGTCTGAAAAAAAGTGACGGGTAATGTTATTTGCCCGTATTTTGTCCATAATAAGATAAAGAGTAAACATATCGAAAATCCTTTTTGTTTTTATGATAGAATATGGGAAGAAATTTGTAAAGAACTTCTGTTTTGGAGGATACAATGCGAAAAGAAGATGAAGTAGAGAAAGACGGATTTGAAAGGAAGCTGGAAATACATTTTATGGAAAATGTGGAAGAACCGGAGGAAACCCTTTCGGATCCCCAAAAGCCGCAGGAAGAGCCGAGCAGAAAACGCAGATATTCGGGTCAGGATGAGGAAGATGGAGAAACGGTCTGGCAGGTAACAGGAGAGGCACAGCCGGAGCGAAAGTCTCGCAGAGCACGGAAAATTGTGGGGTTATTGCTTGTATTTCTGCTGGCGGGGACAGTGGCAGCAGGTTATCCGATTGCGAGGGAATATTTTCAGGAGAAGTCCGTTGCCGGGAAAGAAGTGGAAGTGACGATCAAAAAGGGAAGTACTTCCCGGGATGTGGGGCAGCTCCTTAAAGAAAAAGGCCTGATTCGTTATAAGAGTGCGTTTTTGCTGAAATTATATTTTTCCGAATATAAGGGAAAGATCCGGTACGGGACTTTTGAACTTAATAAAGGAATGAGTCTTGCCCGGGTGATTAAAGAACTTGCCACCCAGGACGGACAAAAAGAGAATGCTTTCACGGTTCCGGAAGGATATTCTATAGAGATGATCGCAAAGAAACTGGAGAAAGAGAAAGTAATGCCGGCATCTGAATTTCTTACGGCAGCTACAAAGGCAGCGCAGACCAGTCATTATAAAGGGATATTCCCGGATAAAACCAGGGTTTATTATCAGCTGCAGGGATATCTCTATCCGGATACGTACTATCTTCCAGAGAAGGTGACGGGAGATCAGCTTGTATCCATGATGCTTGACGAGTTTGACAAGAAGTTTGATACAGCAAGACTGGATAAAGCGAAGAGTCTGGGACTGACGGTCGAGGAAGTGCTGATTCGAGCGTCTCTTGTGCAGAAGGAGACGGAGAATCCGAAGGAATATCCGACGATTGCCGGGGTGATCAATAACCGTCTTACCCGGGGAATGAAACTTCAGTTTGATTCCACGGTTGTCTATGCGATCACGAAGGGAGCCTATGGTATGGAGAGGGTGTTATATAAGGATCTGGAGTTTGATTCTCCGTATAATACCTATAAGAATGCAGGACTTCCTGCTGGTCCGATCTGTAATCCGTGCCTTGCTGCCATCGATGGCGTGTTAAATCCGCAACAACATGATTTTCTGTATTTCCAGACGGATGTGACAAAGAATGACGGATCCAATATTTATACGAAAACATACGAGGAACATGCTGCTGCTTCTTCCACAACGACTGCGGTTAAAAAAGAAACCGGTCCGACAGACACAAAGAAAAATAAATAAAATTTCAATGATAAAAGAAATTCGTCCGCATAACAGATATGTGACGGATTTCTTTTTTTACTTTATCTTCGGGCTGGGCTTTTTTTGGACAGCAGCAAGCCGGTATACGTTTGTATGGAATCCGTTTCATCAATGTGAAAGCAGACATGGAATTTCTCCGGTATTTCCATACATTATAGAAAAAGGTCTGTCATAAGATATAATATGAATCGCATATTTTTATCTTTTATTCTGGGAATTTTTTGTGGATTTTTCTGCGGTATCTGCTTTCTGGCAGGCATGGCGGTGATTGGACGGTCAGGACTTTATCTTGAGACTTCCGGCAGTATGGAACCGGTAATTCAAGAGGGAAGCCTTCTTTTTGCCAAAAAACAGAGTGTTTACCGGAAAGGGGATATCGTAGTATTTGATGCAGATTATCAGGGACAAACTGTCTGTGTGACCCACCGTATTGTAGAAGTTCTTCCGGGAGAGGAATTTGTCATGAAAGGGGATGCCAATGTAGGAAAAGATTGCACGGTCATCCGCCGGAATGCCATTGCCGGCAAAGTGACCGGAGAGATCCGCTTCTATGGAACAATCTGCCTGTGGATCAGGGAACACATTCTGTTTTGTCTTACCGGTGTGGGGATGTTTTTTTGTCTGTTGCAAGGGAGTCCGGGTAAAATAAATGAAAGGAGAGGAGTTTGTTAAAAAATTGCTTTGGGAAAATGCATTGTCAAGGGTATAATTTGTCATAAGACAGTTAATTCAGACAACATTTTGTATTTTAAAAGGAACAGGCGGGAATACGCTTTACAACGTAATAAAAAGATGATAAAATTATGTCGAATTTAAAATTAACCACAACTTTTGACAAGGAGGAATTATCAATGCCTAGAGCAAAACAGTCCATGGATGGAAACACCGCAGCAGCTCCTGTAGCATATGCTTATACGGATGTTGCAGCAATCTATCCTATTACACCATCCAGTCCTATGGCAGATTCTGTTGACCAGTGGGCAGCAGCAGGACAGGAGAATATTTTTGGTAACCAGGTAGTTGTAAGTGAGATGCAGTCTGAAGCCGGTGCAGCAGGTACTGTTCACGGATCCCTTGCAGCCGGAGCTCTTACAACCACATTTACAGCATCTCAGGGTCTTCTTCTGATGATCCCGAATATGTATAAAATTGCTGCAGAGCAGCTTCCGTGTGTCTTTGACGTATCCGCACGTACTGTTGCAACACAGTCTCTGAATATTTTCGGTGACCACAGTGACGTATATGCCTGCCGTCAGACTGGTTTTGCCATGCTCGCAGAAACAAATCCACAGGAAGTTATGGATTTAAGTCCGGTTGCTCATCTTTCCGCAATCGAAGGAAAAGTTCCGTTCATCAACTTCTTTGATGGATTCCGTACATCCCATGAGATTCAGAAAATTGAAAAATGGGATTATGCCGACTTAAAAGAAATGTGTAACATGGAAGCCGTTAAGGAGTTCCGTGAGCATGCACTGAATCCGGAACATCCGGCTATGCGTGGTTCCCACGAAAACGGAGATGTTTTCTTCCAGCACAGAGAAGCATGTAACTCTGCTTACGATGCTTTACCGGCTGTTGTAAAGAAATACATGGGCAAAATCAATGAAAAACTTGGAACAGATTATGATTTATTCAACTACTATGGTGCAGAGGATGCAGATCGTGTTATCATCGCAATGGGATCCATCTGTGACGTGGCAGAAGAAGTTATTGATTACTTAACAGCAAAAGGGGAAAAGGTTGGCCTGATCAAAGTTCGTTTATATCGTCCATGGGTATCTTCCGCATTACTCGACGTTATTCCGAAGACGGTTAAGAAGATTGCCGTACTTGACCGTACAAAAGAGCCTGGTTCTTTAGGCGAGCCGTTATTCCTTGATGTTGCAGCTACATTAAGAGAGGCCGGTCTCAACGATATTATCCTTACGGGCGGACGTTACGGATTAGGTTCGAAAGACACTCCTCCATCTTCCGTATTTGCTGTATATAAAGAACTGGAAAAGGATGCTCCGAAACCACGTTTTACAATCGGTATCGTAGATGATGTTACGAATCTGTCCTTACCGGAAGTAAAACCGGCTCCGATCACATCTGCTCCTGGTACAGTAGAGTGTAAGTTCTGGGGTCTCGGCGGAGATGGTACTGTTGGTGCGAACAAGAATTCCACCAAGATTATCGGTGACCACACAGACAAGTACATTCAGGCATACTTCCAGTATGATTCCAAGAAGACCGGTGGTATCACAATTTCTCACCTCCGTTTTGGTGACAACCCAATCAAGAGTCCATATTACATCAATCAGGCTGACTTCGTTGCATGCCACAACCCGTCTTATGTCGTAAAAGGTTACAAGATGGTTCAGGATGTAAAACCGGGCGGAATCTTTATGATCAACTGCCAGTGGACGGATGAAGAGTTAGACCAGCATATGCCTGCAGAAGCAAAGAAATATATTGCAGATAACAATATTCAGTTATACACAATTAATGCGATTGACAAAGCGATTGAAATCGGTATGGGTAAACGTACGAATACAATCTTACAGTCCGCATTCTTCAAACTTGCCAACATTATGCCGATCGATGAGGCAGTTGAGTACATGAAGGCAGCTGCAAAGAAATCTTACAGCAAGAAAGGTGATGCAGTTGTTGAGATGAACTACAAGGCAATCGATGCCGGTGTAGATGCCGTTCATAAAGTAGAGATTCCGGCATCCTGGTCTGATCCGGAACCGGATGCTCCTGCAAAAGAACTTACAGGCCTTCCAAAGACTGTTAAGATGGTTAAGGAAATGATGCAGCCGATTGGTATCATGGATGGTGACAGCCTTCCAGTATCCACATTTAAGGATAACCCGGACGGACAGTTCGAACTTGGTGCTTCTGCATACGAGAAACGTGGAACAGCCGTTATGGTTCCGGAATGGGATGCAGAAAAATGTATTCAGTGTAACCAGTGTGCCTTTGTATGTTCTCATGCTACAATCCGTCCGTTCATGGTCAGCGAGGATGAGATTAAGGCAGCACCTGCAAACATGAAAGTTGCAGATACGAAGCCAAAAGCAAGCGAATATAAATTCACAATGAGTGTATCTCCGTTAGATTGTATGGGATGTGGCGAGTGTGTAACCGTATGTCCTACCAAGGCAATTGAGATGGTACCTCAGGAAAGTCAGGCAGAGCAGCAGCCGGTATTCGATTACCTGGTAGCAAGCGTCGGAAGAAAACCGGGTGCACCGGCCGAGACAACAGTAAAAGGTTCTCAGTTCAATCAGCCACTGCTTGAGTTCTCCGGCTCCTGTGCAGGCTGTGCAGAGACATCCTATGCCCGTCTGATTACTCAGTTATTTGGTGAGCATATGTATATCTCCAATGCAACAGGATGTTCCTCCATCTGGGGTGGTCCTGCAGCAACAGCTCCATATACAGTAAACAAAGATTCCAAACAGGGCCCTGCATGGTCAAACTCCTTATTCGAGGATAACGCTGAGCATGGTTTCGGTATGTACCTTGGACAGAAGACATTACGTGACCAGGCAATCGCCAAGTTAGATAAGATGGCTGCTTCTGACAGAGCTACGGATGAATTTAAGGCAGCATACGATAAATTTATTGAGACAAAGGATAAGACGAAAGAAAATACTCCAGCTGCAAAGGCATTAATTGCAGAACTGGAAAAGGCAGCAGCAGCAGGATGTCCGGATGCTGCAGAAATATTAGAGAAGAAACAGTATCTTGCTAAGAAATCCGTATGGATCTTCGGTGGTGACGGATGGGCATACGATATTGGTTTCGGTGGCTTAGACCATGTTCTTGCTTCCGGTGAAAATGTAAATGTTATGGTATTTGATACAGAGATGTATTCCAATACAGGTGGACAGGCTTCCAAGGCTTCCAATATCGGAGAAGTTTGTCAGTTTGCAGCTGCAGGTAAAGAGATTGGAAAGAAGAGTCTGGCTGAGATTGCAATGAGCTACGGATATGTCTATGTTGCACAGATTGCGCTCGGAGCAAATCCTGCACAGGCAGTGAAATGTCTGACAGAAGCAGAAGCTTACGACGGACCATCCCTGATTATCGGTTATGCTCCATGTGAGCTTCACGGAATTGCCAAAGGTGGAATGAATCACTGCCAGGATGAGATGAAGAAAGCCGTTAAGGCCGGATACTGGAATCTCTTCTCCTTCGACCCTGCTAAGAAAGCAGAAGGAAAGAATCCATTTACATTAACATCGAAACCGGGCGATGGATCTTATCAGGATTTCCTGAATAACGAGGCACGTTATACACGTCTGATCAAGCCATTCCCTGAAAGAGCAGAAAGACTGTTCAACAAGTCCGAGGAAGTAGCAAAGGCTCGTTATGAACATCTGCAGAAACTGGTTGAGCTTTATAAATAATTATAAGGGGAGACAGTCACAGATCCTTTAAGAGGATGGGACATATATAAGGAAGAGTCGTATATCAGTTATACTGAGCTGGTATACGGCTCTTTCCTATTATATAAAAAGTCTTTCGCGGGATGTGTACTCGCACGATAAGAAGAGATTACCAGGGCGACCGCACTCGGTGCGAAAGTTCCGCTCACGGAACTCTTTTTTTAAAAATATGAAGGAATTGGGGAAGGCGATTCGTTTTAAATTGTGTGAATTGTATTTTTTTAAGGAAAACGATAAGGGGACTGTAAGAATAGCATGAAAAAAAAGAAGAAAATAATGAGAATCAGGTGAAAAATAGTAAAACATTTCTAATAAAATAAAGATAAAACCCGATAAAATTAAAGAAATATCTGTAAATAAGCAGACAAAAATATAATAAACTAATTATCTGACAATTAATAAAAATGTTTGTATTTACAAAGACCATAAAATGTTGTAAGATGGTACCATCAGAAGAAAATGCAAGAAAGCAGATTCTGTATTTCTAAAATAGAATGTCACTGATAAATACGGAAGGGGAATCAGAGAAGTTGATTTCATAATCCGGTTAATACAAGAGAAAGAAAGGATGAGACCATGTATCAGGATAATGTACGGCAGGGTCTGTATGATCCGAGCCTGGAGCATGATAACTGTGGTATTGGTGCAGTGGTTAACATTAAGGGAATCAAGAGCCATGAAACAGTATCAAATGCTTTGAAAATTGTTGAGAATCTTGAACATAGAGCCGGCAAAGATGCCGAGGGTAAGACAGGTGATGGTGTTGGAATCTTAGTACAGATTTCCCACAAATTTTTCGAGAAAGCCTGTGGAGCTCTCGGCATTTCTATTGGAAAGGAACGGGACTATGGTATTGGAATGTTCTTCATGCCGCAGGATGAGTTCCAGAGAAACCGTGCCAAGAAGATGTTTGAGATTATTGTAGAAAAAGAGGGCCTTAATTTCCTTGGATGGAGAGAAGTTCCTATACAGCCTCAGATTCTTGGAAAAAAGGCTGCAGATTGTATGCCATGCATCATGCAGGGATTTGTGAAACGGCCATTTGATGTGCCAAGAGGACTGGATTTTGACCGACGCCTTTATATAGTGCGAAGAGTATTTGAACAGTCTAATGATTCCACCTATGTGGTATCCCTAAGCAGTCGTACGATTGTATATAAAGGAATGTTCCTTGTCGGTCAGCTTCGTCAGTTCTATAATGACTTACAGGATCCGGATTACGAATCTGCCATTGCGCTGGTTCATTCCCGTTTCTCAACCAACACTGTACCGAGCTGGGAGAAGGCCCATCCATATCGTTATATTGTTCATAATGGAGAGATCAATACGATTCGCGGTAACGCGGACAAGATGCTGGCCCGTGAGGAAAATATGGAATCCGAGTATCTGAAAGATGAGATGATTAAACTGACGCCTGTCGTGGATCCGAATGGGTCAGACTCGGCACGACTTGATAATACACTGGAATTCCTTCTCATGAGCGGAATGCCTCTTCCTCTTGCCATGATGATTACAATCCCGGAGCCATGGGAGAATAATGAGGGAATGAGCAGAGAAAAGAGAGATTTCTATCAGTATTATGCAACGATGATGGAACCGTGGGATGGACCGGCCTCGATTCTTTTTACAGATGGAGATATTATGGGTGCCGTACTCGACCGGAACGGTCTTCGTCCTTCCCGTTACTATATTACGGATGATGATCAGCTTATTCTTTCTTCTGAAGTCGGTGTACTTGATTTTGACACGACGCACATTGTAAAGAAAGAAAGACTCCATCCGGGCAAGATGCTTTTAGTTGACACGGTAAAAGGCGAGCTGATCGATGACGAGATTCTGAAGAATTCTTATGTCAGAAAACAGCCTTACGGTGAATGGCTCTCCGACAATCTGATATTCTTAAAAGACCTGAAGATTCCGAATGTTGCCGTTGAAGAATATAGTTATAAAGAAAGTTCCCGTTTGATGAAAGCTTTTGGCTACACTTATGAAGAAGTGAAGGAATCTGTTCTCCCGATGGCCTTAAACGGAAGCGAGGCAATCTGTGCTATGGGGACTGATACTCCGCTGGCAGCACTTTCCGAAAGACATCAGCCGTTATTTAATTACTTCAAGCAGCTTTTTGCCCAGGTAACCAATCCTCCGATTGATGCAATCCGGGAAGAAATTGTCACTTCCACTTCCATATATATTGGTGGAGAGGGAAATGTTTTAGAAGAGAAGGCAGAAAACTGCCATGTACTAAAAGTAAATAACCCAATTCTTACCAATACAGATTTGTTGAAGATTCGTCATTCAAAGATTAAGGGCATTGTGGTAAAAGATGTGCCGATTACATTTTATAAGGGAACTCCGCTTGATCGTGCGATTCACCATTTGTGTATTGCAGTCGATCAGGAACATAAAAATGGAGCGAACGTTGTTATTCTTACAGACAGAGGTGTGGATGAAAACCATGTGGCAATCCCGTCCCTTCTGGCAGTATCTGCTGTGCACCAGCATCTGATCCAGACCAAAAAGAGTACTTCGGTAAGTATTATTTTGGAAAGTGGAGAGCCGAGAGAAGTGCACCATTTTGCCACTCTGTTAGGTTATGGTGCCTGCGCGATCAACCCGTATATGGCTCAGTTCAGTATTAAGAAGCTGATTCAGGATGGCATACTAAAAAAAGATTATTATGCAGCGGTAAATGACTACAATAATGCTGTGCTCCACGGCATCGTAAAAATTGCATCAAAGATGGGTATCTCCACCCTGCAGTCCTATCAGGGTTCCCAGATTTTTGAGGCAGTGGGTATCAGTAAGGAAGTCATTGATGAATACTTTACAAATACGGTAAGCCGTGTGGAAGGAATTACATTACAGGATATTGAAGATGATGTGGATTTCCGTCATTCACAGGCCTTTGATATGCTTGGCCTGAAGAATGATTTAAGTCTCGACAGCGGAGGATTTCATAAATTCAGAAGCGGAAAGGAAGAGCATCTTTATAATCCACTGACGATTCACACTCTGCAGACTGCAACCTGGACCAATGATTACGACATGTTTAAGCAGTATACGGCAATGGTAAATAAGGAAACGGCACCGGTAAGTCTCCGGGGGCTGATGGACTTTAATTATCCGGAAAAAGGAATCCCGATTGATGAGGTAGAGCCGGTTGAATCGATTGTAAAAAGATTTAAGACAGGGGCAATGAGTTACGGCTCCATTTCCAAAGAAGCCCATGAGACACTGGCGATTGCCATGAATATGCTCCATGGTAAATCAAATACCGGTGAAGGTGGCGAGGATCTGGAACGTTTGACTATAGGTCCGGACGGATTAAATAAATGTTCTGCAATCAAACAGGTCGCATCGGGTCGATTTGGTGTGACAAGCAAATATCTGGTAAGTGCGGAAGAGATTCAGATTAAGATGGCTCAGGGAGCAAAACCCGGAGAAGGCGGACACCTTCCGGGCGGAAAGGTTTATCCGTGGATTGCAAAGACAAGACATTCCACCCCTGGTGTGGGACTGATTTCCCCGCCACCGCATCATGATATTTACAGTATCGAGGATCTGGCACAGTTAATTTATGACTTAAAGAATGCAAATAAAAATGCACGTATTTCTGTAAAACTTGTATCGGAAGCCGGTGTCGGAACAGTAGCAGCCGGTGTTGCCAAAGCCGGTGCACAGGTTATCCTGATTTCCGGTCATGATGGAGGAACCGGAGCGGCACCGCGTAACTCCATTCATAATGCGGGACTTCCGTGGGAGCTCGGTGTGGCAGAAACCCATCAGACTCTGATCAAGAACGATCTTAGAAACAAGGTTATCATCGAGACAGACGGTAAGCTGATGAGTGGTCGTGATGTGGCCATCGCAGCAGCGCTGGGAGCAGAGGAATTTGGATTTGCAACGGGACCGTTAATTACCATGGGTTGTGTTATGATGAGAGTATGCAATCTTGATACCTGTCCGGTCGGCATTGCGACACAGAATCCGGAATTGCGGAAACGTTTTAAAGGAAAACCGGAATATGTGGTAAATTATATGAGATTCATCGCTCAGGAATTGAGAGAATACATGGCAAAACTGGGGGTTCATTCTGTGGATGAGCTGGTGGGCCGTACGGATTTATTAAAGGAACGTCCGGAAGCAAAGAAATATCATCTCGATTTATCCGCTATTCTGGATAACCCATATGTGGATCCGAAACATCCGGTCTGCTACACAAAAAAGAATGAATTTAACTTTGAACTGGAGAAGACTCTGGATGAAAAAGTTCTTCTTACGAAGTTAAAGACAGCACTGGATAAAAAACAGAAGAGAAGTATTTCCATTGATGTTGGAAATACAGACCGTGCTTTTGGTACAATCTTTGGTTCAGAGATTACGAGACGTTATTACAATACACTGGAAGATGACACGTTTACGGTACAGTGTACCGGTGCCGGAGGACAGAGTTTTGGTGCCTTTATTCCAAATGGTCTTACCCTGGAGCTGATTGGTGACAGTAATGATTACTTTGGAAAAGGTTTATCCGGTGGTAAACTGATCGTTTATCCTCCGAAGGGAATCCGTTTTAAGGCAGAGGAAAATATCATTATCGGAAATGTTGCCCTTTACGGTGCAACAAGTGGACAGGCCTATATTAACGGTGTCGCCGGCGAGCGTTTCTGTGTAAGAAACTCCGGTGCCACAGCGGTAGTAGAAGGTGTCGGAGATCACGGATGCGAATATATGACCGGTGGTAAAGTACTGATCATCGGAAAGACAGGTAAAAACTTTGCAGCCGGAATGAGCGGCGGTGTTGCTTATGTTCTCGATGAAGACAACGACCTGTATTTAAGTCTTAATAAAGAGATGGTATCTTCCGAACCGGTTGTTTCCAAATATGATGTTATGGAGATCAAAGATATGATCACCGCCCACGTTGCCTATACAAATTCGGAAAAAGGAAAAGAAATTCTTAACAACTTCAGCAAATATCTGCCGAAATTTAAGAAGATTATTCCACACGATTATAAGAAAATGCTCCAGAAGATTTCTGAGATG
Organism: Eubacterium sp.; assembly: GCA_022776205.1. Lineage (GTDB taxonomy): Bacteria > Bacillota > Clostridia > Lachnospirales > Lachnospiraceae > Anaerobutyricum. Next base: position 7,274 of record JALFIK010000130.1, on the reverse strand, counting down.
GAAGGTAAGGGCTTAAGTACGGAACAGGCCCAGATTGAAGCATTTTATGAAATTAAGAGAGGATAGGAGGAGAGCGCTGTGGGAAAACCAACTGGATTTTTAGAATATGAACGGAAAGAAAGCGTGGCTGAAGCGCCGTTAAAACGTATTAAACATTTTAATGAATTTCATACTCCCCTGTCCAAAAAAGAACAGGAGAGGCAGGGTGCCCGGTGCATGAACTGTGGTGTACCGTTTTGCCAGTCCGGTATTCTGATCAAGGGAATGGTGACAGGTTGTCCACTGAATAACCTGATTCCTGAGTGGAATGATGCCACATATACCGGAAACTGGGATGAGGCATTTTACCGTTTAAGAAAGACCAATCCATTTCCTGAATTTACGGGACGTGTATGCCCGCATCCTTGTGAGGTGGGATGTACCTGTAACTTAAACGGAGATCCGGTAAATATTAAGGAAAAGGAATTAAGCATTATTGAGAGAGCTTTTGAACGTGGTCTTATTAAACCGGAACCGCCGGAAGTAAGAACAGGTAAGAAGGTTGCGGTCGTCGGTTCCGGGCCTTCCGGTCTGTGCGTGGCGGATTATTTAAACCACCGTGGTCATCTTGTGACGGTTTACGAACGCTCTGACCGCGTGGGTGGACTTTTAATGTATGGTATTCCAAATATGAAACTGGAAAAAACTTATGTGAAAAGACGTGCAGATCTGATGGAAAAAGAGGGCGTTGTTTTTAAGACCGGTGTGGATGTCGGTGTGGATGTTAAGGTCCAGGATCTGAAAAAAGAATATGATGCCATTGTTTTATGCTGTGGTGCCTCTAATCCAAGGGATATTAAAGTGCCGGGACGTAAGAGCAAGGGAATCTATTTTGCTGTTGATTATCTAAAGGCAGCGACAAAGAGCCTCTTAGATTCCAATTTTACCGATAAAAAATATATCGATGCCAAAGGGAAAAATGTTATGGTCATTGGCGGCGGAGATACGGGAAATGACTGTGTGGGAACTTCAATCCGTTTAGGATGTAAGAGCCTGATTCAGCTGGAGATGATGCCGAAACTGCCGGATGAGCGACAGGCGGATAATCCATGGCCGGAATGGCCGAAGGTTTGTAAAACCGATTACGGCCAGGAGGAAGCTATCGCGGTATTTGGAAAAGATCCCCGTGTATATCAGACGACAGTCAAGGAATTTATTGCCAATGAAAAAGGGGAGGTATGTAAAGCCAGACTGGTGAAGCTTGAGAGTAAATATGACAAAAAGGCGAAGAGAAACGTTATGGCGGAAGTTGCCGGAAGCGAGTATGAAGTTCCGGTAGATCTTGTCCTGATTGCTGCAGGTTTCCTTGGAAGCCAGCCGTATGTTACAAAGGCCTTTGGCGTTGATGTCAATCAGCGTACGAATGTGAAGACGGAAGAGGGCCATTATAAAACAAATGTGGATAAAGTCTTCACTGCGGGAGATATGCACAGAGGACAGTCTCTTGTCGTTTGGGCAATCCGTGAAGGTTATGATTGTGCAAGAGAAGTGGATACTGCACTTATGGGATATTCCAACTTATAAGATTTCTGCTCAGTCATATCAAGAACTAAATGAAGGAAAAAGGTCATTACATTTTAAAATGTAGTGGCCTTTTTTATTGGAAAAAAACAATAAAACAGGTATAATCCAAATAGAATAATAAGGAAAGAGGAAAAATCATGAAAATAATTTTAGCTTCCGGATCACCGAGGAGAAGAGAGCTTCTTTCCCGGACCGGATTTGATTTTACGGTACAGGTGAGTAATGCGGATGAAAATGTGGAAGAAGAGGTCCCGGAAAAGCTGGTGGAGGAGCTGGCACAGAGGAAAGCAAAGGCAGTTTTTGACCTGCAAAAGGAAGATTGTCTGGTGATTGGAGCGGATACGATTGTAGTAAAAGACGGAAAGACTCTTGGTAAGCCAAAAGACAAAGAAGAAGCTGTGGAAATGCTTTTGTCTATTTCTGGAAGAACTCATCAGGTTTATACCGGGGTGGCGCTTTTCATGCTTCGGGAGGGAAAATGCGTTGCACAAAAAGTATTCCATGAATGTACGGAAGTGGAGATGACAGAAATGACAGAACAGGAGATTAGAGCCTATGTGAAATCGGGCGAACCGCTGGATAAAGCAGGTGCTTACGGAATTCAGGGAAAAGCTGCAGTATTTATCCGCGGAATCCGGGGAGATTATTATAATGTGGTTGGTCTGCCTGTGTGCAGAGTTTATCATGAAATGCAGGATATGTTCGGTGAAAAATAAGAAGCGCGGTTGACAAATTTCCTTTTTTTGTTTATAGTGGTACTGAATAATACTACTTATATATTCTGAAGACAGAATGCGAGGGAAGAATGGACAACGTTGAGTTACTTATGAATTTCGGTCTGACCCGGCAGGAGGCAAGGATTTACCTCCTTCTCCTTACGGAGGGAGCATTAAGCGGTTACGAAGCGGCAAAGAGAATCGGTATTTCCCGTTCCAATTCCTATGCCGCGCTTGCCGGTCTGGTGGAGAAAGGTGCCGCATTTGTGGCCCAGGAACAGTCAGTGAAGTACCATGCCGTAGCGGTGAAAGAATTTTGTAAAAATAAACTTCATTATTTGGAAGAGCTGTCTGTTCATCTTGTAAATCAGATTCCGGAGAGGACAAAGAGGGACGAAAGCTACCTTACCATACGGGGAAGACGTCATGTGGAAGATAAATTCCGCACGATGTTAAATGAGACAAGGGAGAGAGTATATCTTTCTGTATCTCCTAAGGTAGCAGAGCTGTTCCGGCCGGAACTTTCGGCGCTTACTAAAGAAGGAAAGAAAGTCGTTCTGATTACGAAAGCGCCCTATCAGCTGGACGGAGCAATTGTTTACGGGACGGAACGGAATGATGGACAGATTCGTTTGATCACTGACTCCTGTTATGCACTTACCGGCGAGATGCCTGAGGAGAGAGACAGTACCTGTCTTTATTCGGAGAATCCGAATCTTGTCAGACTTTTAAAAGATGCCCTGGCCAACGAGATTAAGCTGATTCAGATGGAAGAGAAAGGACAAGAATAAAATGGAAAAGAAACCTTTTGTGACGAAAGAACAGTTAGATAAAATTGTGGAGAAATATCCGACACCATTTCATTTATATGATGAGAAGGGAATCCGGCAGACCGCCCGGAATTTAAATGAAGCATTTTCCTGGAATAAGGGATTTAAGGAATATTTCGCAGTGAAGGCAACACCTACCCCGGCAATTCTTAAGATATTAAAAGAGGAAGGCTGCGGAACGGACTGCTCTTCTCTGACAGAACTGATGATGAGTGACCGCTGTGGTTTTGCAGATGGGAACTCCATCATGTTTTCTTCTAATGAAACTCCGGCAGAAGAGTTTGTTCTTGCGAAGAAACTGAATGCGATTATCAACCTGGATGATATTACACATATTGACTTTTTGAAAGAAGCCTGTGGTATTCCGGAAAGAATCTGTTGCCGATATAATCCGGGTGGAATTTTCTCCCTGGGAACCGATATTATGGACAATCCGGGGGATGCCAAATATGGAATGACGAAACCGCAGATTTTTGAAGCCTTTAAGCGTCTGAAACGGGAGGGTGTGAAAGAGTTTGGAATCCACTCCTTCCTGGCAAGTAACACAGTATCAAACGAATATTATCCGGTACTTGCCTCTATCTTATTTAATCTGGCTGTGGAACTTAAGGAAAATCTCGGTGTTCACATCGGATTTATTAATCTGTCCGGCGGTGTGGGAATTCCGTATACTCCGGATAAAGAACCAAATGATATTTTTGCCATCGGAGAGGGTGTCCGTAAGGCTTATGAAGAAATTCTGGTTCCGGCCGGAATGGGTGATGTGGCCATTTATACTGAGCTTGGTCGATATATGTTAGGTCCGAACGGACATCTTGTGGTGAAAGCCATCCATGAAAAACATACTTACAAAGAATATATTGGTGTGGATGCCTGTGCCGCAAACCTGATGCGCCCGGCTATGTACGGCGCTTATCACCATATCACAGTAATGGGAAAGGAGAACGAACCATGTGATCACATGTACGATGTGGTTGGTTCCCTTTGCGAGAACAACGATAAATTTGCCATCGACAGAAAACTTCCGAAAATTGATATGGGGGATCTTCTCGTGATTCACGATACAGGAGCCCACGGTTTTTCCATGGGTTACAACTATAATGGAAGGCTCCGGAGTGCGGAAATTCTTCTGAAGGAAGATGGCTCCACAAAAATGATCCGACGGGCAGAAACACCGGAAGATTATTTTGCAACTATTGAAGGATTTGATTTTTAATGGAAAATTTACTTACTGTAAAAGAAACAGCGGAAATTTTAAAAGTAAAAAAGAATACCGTCTATGAAATGATAAAACGGGGCGATGTTAAGGCTTCCAAGCTTGGAAAACAGCTTCGCATCCGCAAGGAAGATCTTGATTACTATATTCAGTACGGAAAACAGGCTGGGATGTCAGAGATGACGGGAACGAAGGAAGTAATCTTTAAGGAAGAGAAAAGTTTCGGACAAAACGAAGACAGGATTATTCTCTGCGGACAGGATCTGGTTCTTGATCTGCTGGCGGACCGTCTGAACCGGATACTGGATGGCGTGTCGGTACTGCGCTCATATAAGGGAAGTTACAACGGCCTGTATGCCATGTATCAGGGAGAAGTGGATATGGCGACAGCTCATCTGTGGCACGGAAAGACGAATAGTTACAATATCCCCTATATTTCCGGCATGCTTCCTGGTATGGATGTGGTCGTTCTTCATCTTCTGAAAAGAAAAGAAGGGTTTTATGTCAAAAAAGGAAATCCGAAAAAAATCCGGGATTTTCAGGATTTAAGGCGGCCGGATGTCACGATAGTAAACAGGGAGCCGGGAAGTGGTGTCCGGGTGCTTCTTGATGAGAAGCTTCGGGTATATGGAATTCGTCCTTTGGAGGTCAGTGGATATGATCATGTGGTTAATTCCCATCTGGAGGCAGCGGCAGCAGTGAACCGGGGCGAGGCGGATGTTGCCCTGGGAAGTGAAAAACATAGTCGTTCTGTTGAGGGAATCGATTTCTTATTTGTACAGAATGAATCGTACGATCTTATCATCCGAAAAGAAGATTTTGAAAAAGAATTGTATCAGAAGATGGTTTCTGTCATCCGCTCGGAAGATTACCGAAAAGAAGTCGAAGGCCTGGGAGGCTATGATACTACAGATATGGGAAAAATTATATATCGCGATTAGATGTTTTTTCTCTCTTCTCTATTGACAAGGCAATAGTTCTAAAATATAATAAAACACAACAAAACATGACAAAACAGAACAAAACGAATTGATGTCAGTACAATGAGGAGGATAAGATGAGAAAAAAGATTGGGGCATTGATACTTGCAGTGTGTCTTGTAGCGGGCTGTTTAATCGGCTGCGGTACTTCAAACGGCAAGAAGGGACAGGAATCGGAAGGGACAACGGAAGGAACGACAGAAGAGACGAAGCTTCTTGTTGCTGCGGCAGCAAGTCTTCAGGCAACTTTTGATGAAGAACTGATTCCACTATTTGAAAAGGAAAATCCGGGAATTACTGTGGAAGGAACTTATGCAAGTTCCGGAGATCTGCAGCAGCAGATTGAATCGGGTCTTGATGCAGATGTTTTTGTGTCAGCCGCCACATCCAATATGGATGCTCTTGTGGAAGAGAAGCTGGTGGAGCAGGATTCGGTAAAGGATCTGCTGAAAAATGATGTGGTTTTGATTACACCGAAGGGAAATTCCGGAGATATTAAAAGTTTTAAAGATATTACGAAGGCAGAGACAATCGCCATCGGGGATCCGGAAAGTGTTCCGGCGGGAAAATATGCAAAAGAAATTCTCACAACGCTTGGAATTTATGATCAGGTTGAGAAAAAAGCCAGCTTTGGTTCCGATGTAACCCAGGTGTTAAGCTGGGTTGCGGAAGGCAGTGCAGATGCGGGAATCGTCTATGCCACCGATGCACAGACAGAAAACAGCAACGGGGACGATAAAGAGGTGGAAGTGATTGAAGCTGCAGAGGATTTTCTGATGCAGACCCCGGTCATTTATCCGGCGGGTATCATATCTTCCTCGTCGAAAAAGGATGCGGCAAAAGCTTTTGAGGACTTCTTGTTTACAACAGAAGCCGGTACGAATTTTGAAAAAGCAGGATTTACTTTAAACGAAAAATAAGTTTACATGAATTTGAGAAAGGAGAGGTACCATGACGGTGGATCTTACTCCGGTGCTGATTTCTTTGAAAACAGCATCCTTAAGTATCATCTGTACCTTTTTTCTCGGAGTGGCAGCGGCCCGGCTGGTATTTTGTGTGAGGCATCATACGGTAAAAACAGTGCTGGACGGGCTTTTTACCCTGCCTTTAGTTCTCCCGCCGACCGTGGCGGGATTCTTTTTGCTCTATTTGTTTGGAATGCGGCGGCCGTTCGGCAAATTTCTTCTGGAGTATTTTTCCATAAAGGTTGCCTTTTCCTGGGGAGCGACAGTGCTTGCAGCGGTTGTGATTTCTTTTCCGCTCATGTACCGGGCAGCACGGGGAGCTTTTGAGCAGGTGGATGAAGATCTTCTTATGGCAGGAAGAACTCTGGGAATGAGTGAGTGGAAAATTTTCTGGAAGATACAGCTTCCTCTTGCCTGGCCGGGTGTTGTGTCCGGAGCGGTCCTGGCATTTGCCAGAGGTCTTGGGGAATTTGGTGCCACGGCGATGATTGCGGGAAATATCGTGGGAAAGACGAGAACTCTGCCTCTTGCCGTCTATTCGGCAGTTGCTTCCGGAGATATGAAAGAGGCGGGGGGCTATGTGGCGATTCTTGTTGCTATTTCTTTCCTTGTGGTCGTTGGCCTGAATTGCTTTACTCCGGGGACAGTCGGGAATAACACAAACAGGGGGCGCAGATGATGGCATTATCGGTTCATATAAAAAAGAGATTAAGAGATTTTTCCCTGTCCGTTGATTTTGAGCTGGAAAATGACATTACGGGTCTTCTCGGGGCATCCGGATGTGGAAAAAGTATGACATTAAAATGTATCGCCGGAATCGAAACACCGGATGAGGGAAGAATCGTACTAAATGGCCGGGTTCTTTTTGACAGGGAAAAAAGAATTAATCTTTCACCTCAGAAAAGGAGAGTCGGGTATCTTTTTCAGAATTATGCTCTGTTTCCCAATTACACAGTCCGGGGAAATGTTGAGGCAGGGTTTTGTAAAAGAAAGCTTACCCGGGA
>JALFIK010000220.1 GCA_022776205.1 Eubacterium sp. | reverse complement strand
ACCATAACACAGTCTGTACATCGGCCGATCGCGCAGAAAATTCCCCTCGGTTTGTGCTGCTTTTTTGTATAACGGTGAATCATCACCCCCGCTGCTTTTAATGCGGCAGCAACAGGTTCTCCCTCATATCCTTCTAACTCTTCTCCATTATATGTAAATGTAACTTTTTTCCCCTTTTCCGGTTCTCCCAGAATAGGATGTTCCACGATTCTCGCACTCACGAACATGACCTCCCTTATTTTTCTCAGCAAAGATCCGGTTCATCCCAGAGATGAAGCCTCATTCCAATGCCCAGTTCCTTTGCTTTTTCATAACAGACCTTTCCCCAGGCCACATCTTCTACCGGCATTCCTCCGACAGAATATACAATGATCTGATCCTCGGATTCCCTTCCCGGACGATCTCCATGAATAATATCTCCAAGATCATAAATATCTTCTTTTTTCAGCTTTCCCTCATGGATCATATCAGTAAACTTCGAACCAATAATATTATTGGCTCCAAAGGAAGGATAGGTAAATTCTTCTGCCCAGGCTTCATAAAGCTGTATGTTATCCACAACAAGCTTACAGTGCTCTGCCAGAAAATCATCTTCCATATCAAAAGCACTGACTCCCACAAGAACAGCTCCTTTTTTTATCCATTCTCCCTTTACAAATGGAAAAGTGGAAGGATCTGTTCCACTTGTATTGGCAAAGGAAATTACATCCGTTTCCCTCACCAGCTCCTCGACCGTATCCACAATCTGAATTTCCTTAAACTGGGGATATTTTTCTTTCACATCATCCACAAATTTAAGAAGGGATTTTCTTCCCCTGCCCTTTACTTTAAGAATCTCTAAATTCGGACAGGTGGCAACAAAGGCAGCAAGACTCGTTCTTCCCATAACGCCCGGACCGCAGATTCCACATACTCTCGCATCTTTTCTGGCAAGATATCTCGTACCCACACCCGGAATCGCACCGGTACGCATGGCGCTTAACAGGTTGGCACTCATCAAACATAAGGGAGCTCCCGTATCTTTATCATTGAGCATGACCATAAGAATGGACCGGGGAAGACCCAGCGCTTTATTTGCCATGTTTGACCCATACCATTTCATTCCCACAAGATCAAAAGGACCGCCAATATAGGCCGGCATCGCCATAAATCTCCGGTCATCTCCTTCATCTTTTGGCATATTGGGAAATGGGGATGTTTTCGGAAAAGAAACCTGGGAACCATGGGAATTATGATTTTCCCCACCCATCACGTAATCCCCTTTATTCAGGCATTTTACAACTTCTTCCATTGCATCAATGCATGCCGGCATATCCTTCACACCGGCTTTTATCATATCTTCCTCGTTCAAAAATAGAAAATCTATTGCCGGATAACTCATCTTTATCCCTCCTGTTTCTTTACTTCTTATTTCAGATAAGGCTCATCCCAGAGATTCAGCATGGTTCCGATTCCCTGCTTTCTAGCCATCTCATAACATTCATAACCCCACGCAATATCTTCAATGGGCATCCCTCCGATACTGCACATAATGATTTCATCATCCGATGTCCGTCCCGGGGATATTCCATTTACAATATCACAGAGGTTTAATACTTTTTCCCTCTCAATTTTCTTTTCATTTACCAGATAGACAAAATCAATTCCCATGATGGACCATTCTCTTTTCCGCCCCAGCTCGTCTACCGGCCCTCTGGCAATGAAATTTTTTAAGTATTTTTCATACATTCCGTAATTATCTGCCACCATTGTCGTATTGAGATAGCTTTCATGATCTCTCACAAGAAAAGTACCCATGGAAAAGACGGAAGCACCCTTTTTAAACCATTCCATTTTTATGTTCTCCATATCCTGTTTCGTGACAGACATGGCCTCACTGACAACATCACTGTCCCTGCAGGCTTCTTCTATGGAATCGCAGAGAATAATTTTTTTAATCTGAGGATAATGTTCCTCAACATACTCTTTCAATGCAAGGGCTGATTTCGAATGAACGGAACTTCCCCGGATCTTTAACGTATCGATATTTGGAAGAACTTCCATAAAGCATCGAAACGCACATTTGTTGATCACTCCCGGCCCGATTATGGAAAGAACTTTCGAATCTTTCCTGGCCAGATAGGATGCAGCCATGGCAGGCATCGCCCCGGTTCGCATGGCACTTAACAAATTGGCACTCATATAGGCAACGGGAGCTCCTGTATCTACATCATTGAGGGTTACCATCAGAATGGAACGTGGCAGTCCTTTTTGTAAATTATGATTATTGGAGCCATAAAATTTCTGTCCGGCGATGTGATATTCCCCGCCCAGATAGGCAGGCATGGCATTAAACCTCCGGTCCGGCCCGTCATCAAGAGGGAAGCCCTCGATTTCGGATTTTGCCGGAAAATTAATCTGAAGACCATGCTCATCGGCTTTCGGACCTCCTAAGAGAAAGTCTTTCTTTCCAAAAAGAGACATAACTTTTCTCATGGATTCCACACATCCTGCTGCATTGAGGACACCGGCTTTTATCATATCTTTTTCGTTTAAATACAGGAAATCTATCTTCATCCTATCCCACCTTTTCTTTCTGAAAAATAACACCCCGGTTATTTCACCGGGGCCAGCGTCATTACTGTTTTAATTTTGTCCACATTTCATCATAAATTTTTAATGTATCCGCATCCAGATTTTTTACGTACTCACCCTTCTTGATTTCCTCTGCCGGCGGATTCTTAGCAGGATTATTTGCATAATCTTCACCCATTGCCTTTACTGTTTCCGTATTTGGACAAAGATATGGGAATTCTTCTGCAACCATCTTCATATTATCGCCGTCCAACATGAAATCAATAAATTTCATGGCATTGTCATAATTCTTCGCTCCTTTTGTAATTGCCCAGTTATCCATAAACAGGTAAGCACCTTCTTTTGGATATACTACCTTGATGTCAGGATTTTCTTCCATGGCAAGGGCAATCTCCGCACTCCATACATAACCAACCGTGCAGTCACCGGAAATCAGGGCAGATTTCGGACTGTCGGAATCATATAATTTTACATTATCCTTTAAAGTAAGCAGTTTTTCCTGGACTTTTTCAAGAACAGCCGGATCGGATTCATTCATGGAATATCCCAGACTTTTTGCCGTCATCCCAATCACTGCGCGGTAATCATCCAAAGCAACAATCGTTCCTTTTAATGCCGGATCAAATAAATCCGCATAGCTTGTAATATCTTTTTTCACCTTTGCCGTATTTACCGCAATGGCACCTGCCCCGCCCTGATAAGGGACAGAATATTCATTACCAGGATCGTAGGATGGATTCATATAAGACTCTCCAATATTGGACAGATTTGTTAATTTATCTTTATCCAGTTTTTCCAGCATGCCCTGGGCAATCATCTGTTCCACCATATAGTCACTTGGCTGAACAATATCATAAGTTCCTTCGGACTCAGACTTTACTTTGGAAAGCATATCTTCATTGGAAGAATACGTGGACATATTTACTTTAATTCCGGTTTCTTCTTCAAATTTCTCAATCACAGAATCCGGCACATATTCCGTCCATACAAAAATGTTCAGCTCTCCGTTTTCCCCGGAAGAAGAATCAGAGCCACAGCCACAAAGCATTGTTGCCAGCATCGTCATTGCCATTATCACACCAAGTATCCGTTTCTTCATAAATATCCCTCTTTTCTGATTATATATAAATAGATTAATTAAGAACGTTTTGATTTTTTTAGCAAGTCACTCTGGGTGAGAACAACCAGAACAATCGTGCCGATTAAGATCAAAGTGGAAAGAGCATTCACATCCGGAGCCACGCCACTCTTAATACTTTCCATTACTTTTAACGGATAAGTTTTTGTCTGGCCGTTTACAAAATAGCTGATAATTACATCATCAATGGATAAGGTAAACGCCAGCAGTGCACCGCCCGCAATCCCCGGTGCCAGAACCGGAAGAGTAATCTCAAAAAACGTGCGGATACGGTTTGCGCCCAGATCCAGGCTTGCTTCTTCTATCGACTGATCATATCCGGACAATCTCGCCCTGACATTGAAAATTACATAAGGAATGGAAAATGTCACATGGGCAAGAATCAATGTCAAAAGTCCCCTTGGAACGCTTGTTTTAGAAAATACGGTCAAAAGCGAAATACCCATCACAATCTCAGGAATTACAACCGGAATATATAAAAGTCCGTCAATCAGGTTTTTCCCTCTGAATTTATATCGGTACATTCCAATGGCACCAAGAGTACCAATGATCGTTGCCAGCAGGGTACTGACAAGGGCAATCAGCATGGTATTTCCAAAAGAACTAAGCAATGCCGTGTTATCAAACAGTTTCACATACCAGTCCAGAGTAAATCCTTTCCAGGAAAGATATGGTTTTGTCGTTGTCGCATTCATGGAGTTTACAACAATAACGGAAATCGGCAGGAACAAAAACAAATAGACCAATGTACAAAAAACAATACTTCCTGCTTTTCTTCCCTTTTCCTTCTGTTTTCTACTCATTTATCATCCCCCCAGACTTTCCATATCACCGCCCATTTTCTGGTAAATCTTTACCAGAAACAACGTGATCAGAATTAATATAATTGAAAGGGCTGCTCCAAGAGGCCAGTTGTTTCCACTCTGGAACTGTCTCTCAATCAGGTTACCGATTACATCGGCATTCCCTCCGCCTAAAATATCGGAAACGAAGAAGAATCCAAGGCAAGGGATAAATACCATGATGCATCCGGAAAAAATTCCTGTGGAGGTGAGGGGCAAAACCACTTCAAGAAAAGTGGAAACTCTCCTCGCACCCAGGTCTGCGGATGCCTCCAGCAAAGAACTATCCAGCTTCTCAATTGCCGTATAAAGAGGAAGGACCATAAACGGAAACAGGCAATAAACCATACCCAGTACCGTCGTCCCCTGTTTAAACAAAAACTCTACCGGCCCATTTGTAATATGCAATGCCTGCAGGGCCATATTGAGCCACCCGTTCGTTCCAAGAAATGTTCTCCATCCATAAATCCGGATCAGGGAATTCGTCCAGAAAGGAATGATAACAAGCATATACAAAATTTTCTTCTTTTTACTTTTTGTCCGGGCAATGAGCCAGGAAAACGGATAGGCGACCAGCACGCAAACCAGGGTGGTGAGCAAGGCAATGGCCAGGGACTGTATGTAAATCTTTATGTAATCTGCATTCATCAGACGGACATAATTCTCTGTGGTAAAATGAAATGTAACATTATAATACTGGTCAATGGAACAAAAACTCATAACAGCCACATACACAAGCGGAATGGCAACGAGCAGAACCATCCACAAAGTCACCGGTCCTACCATGATCGTTGCCGGCAGACCATTGGAACGCCATTCATGTTTTGATTTTTTCTTTGCCATAAAAACACCCCCTTAACCTAACGGAATGCTTTCCACTGCCTGAAAGATCAGCTGATCCTGATTATGGATAAGAACTGCATCTTCCGGATTCCAGTATACATAAATACTGCTTCCCGGCGCCGGAAGATCTGCCCCCGCCAGACGCTCAATCTTTAATTCATTTCCATTCGGAAGTTCCGCAATACATTTAATGACAGAGCCGACATAGACATAATCTTTTACCACCGCCATAATTGTAAATCCATCCACCGGTTTTTCAGAAAACTTCATTTTTTCCGGCCGGACAGAAACGGTAATATATTCTCCAAATGAAAATTCGGTCCCGCAGCCTGAAATATTTCCATTTTCAATCATTACGGAAATATTCTCACCATTTATTTTCGAAATACATCCGTCAAAAGTATTGGTTTCACCGATAAAAGTGGCAACAAATCTCGTCTTCGGCTTCTCATAGATTTCTTCCGGTGTACCGAGCTGATCTAAGATTCCATCATGCATAATGGCGATTCGATCGCTCATCGTAAGGGCTTCTTCCTGATCATGTGTAACGTAGATAAAGGTAATATTCAACTTTCTCTGCAGACGTTTCAATTCGAGCTGCATCTGTTTTCTTAATTTCAAATCCAGTGCACCGAGCGGCTCATCGAGAAGAAGGACCCTCGGACGGTTGATCAATGCTCTTGCAATGGCAACTCTCTGCTTCTGCCCGCCGGACAACTGGCTTGGATATCGTTTTTCAAATCCCTCCAGCTGTACAAGCTCCAGCATTTTTGTTACCCTTTCCTTTATTTCCGGCTTGGGTACTTTTTTCATCTTAAGACCGTAAGCCACATTATCAAAAATCGTTTTATGCGGAAACAGTGCATAACTTTGAAAAACTGTATTCACATTTCTCTCAAATGGCTCCTTCTCCCCGATTGGCTCACCCTCAACTTTTATATTTCCACTGGTAGGCTCTTCAAAACCTGCGATCATACGAAGCGTTGTGGTCTTTCCACATCCTGAAGAACCAAGAAGTGTAAGAAATTCCCCCTCTTCCACAACAAGGTTTAAATCCTTTACTACATGGTTCGTGCCA
>JALFIK010000218.1 GCA_022776205.1 Eubacterium sp. | reverse complement strand
CATGTCCCAGATTCGGCAATAAAAAATCGAGAGATTCTTTTACCGCTTTCGGACTGCCCGGCAAATTGATGATCAATGTGCTTTTCCGTATACCCGAAACGGCTCTGCTAAACATTGCCCGGGGTGTAATTTCCATGGAATAATGTCGAATTGCCTCCGCAATTCCATTGGCCATCCGGTCACAGACTGAGATGGTTGCTTCCGGAGTCCGGTCTCTTTTGGAAAATCCGGTTCCACCGGTCGTAAAAATCACATCCACCTGACGCTGGTCACTAAGACGAATCAATTGCATCTCAAGTACACGCTGCTCGTCAGGAAGCAGAAGCGCTTCCTTCACATTATAACCGGCATCCTCAAGCATTTTCACAATAGCCGGTCCGCTCTCATCCTTTCTTTCACCGGCCGCACCCTTATCACTCAAAGTAATGACTGCCGCAGTAAACGGCCTGTCATGTTCCGGAAGCTTATAACGGACCTCCTGTCCCGGAAAAATCATTCCCCCTTTTATCACTTCAGCAAAAATTCCCTCCCTTGGCATAATGCAGTCGCTCATTTTCTTAAAAATCTCACAGTGATTATGACATTCTTTTCCAATCTGCGAAAGTTCTAACACGGCTTCTCCAATATAAAAACGAGTTCCAACCGGCAATTTAGATAGATCAATACCTTCCACCACAAGATTTTCTCCGAAAGCACCAGGATATATCTCTGCCCCTTTCTGTTCAAATTCTTTTATTTTTTCTGCACAAAGCAGGCTGACCTGACGGTGCCATTTCCCTCCGTGGGCATCTCCTTTGATTCCCCAGTTTTCAATCAGCTCTGCCTTTTGTACCGGTGATTTTTGGACTCCTCTTCTTTCGCTGATACAAATCTGTGTAATTTTTGCCATATTGTCCTCCTCTATCCTCCGAATTGTTCCAAAGAGTATTCTTCCATATCAGTCTTTTTAACATTTCTTACCCATATGTTTCCCCATCAGTCCGTCTCAGCCGTTTTCGGCATTCCTTTAAATTCAAGAACAGCCATGATCACCGTCACAACTGCTGACAGGAAATCTGCAATCGGGCCACAGAAAATACACCCATCAATCCCCATAAATCGTGGGAGAATCAAAAGCAGCGGAATAAAGAATAAAATTTGTCTGGTAAGGGATAGAAAAATTCCCTTCGCCGGTTTCCCAATCGATGTAAAAAATGTGGAAATAATCGGCTGCAACGCATCAAGCCATATAAAAAACAGGAAGATACGGAAACAACGTGTTCCAAACTCAAAATACTCCGGAGTTCCTGTTCCAAACAATGCAAGAATCTGGCGAGGAAAAATCTGGAATAAAAGAAAAGAAAGCACCGACATAGTCACACCGGTTAAAGCTGCGAGACGAACAGCTTTCCTCACTCTGTCATATTTTTTCGCTCCATAGTTAAAACTTTCCACCGGCTGACTTCCCTGGGCAAGGCCGATCACAAAGGAAAAAAATACCTGATTCACTTTCATGATAATTCCCACACAGGCAAGTGGAATGGCCTCCCCATAAGAGGACATTCCACCATAATATGTAAGAGAATTATTCATAACAATCTGTACGATCATCATGGCAATCTGATTGAAGAAAGATGCCATACCAATCTGCGCCACTTCAAAAATATATTCTCCATGAGGCCGGAAATGGTGCAGTTTTAAAGGTACTGTCTTAAAATGAAACAGATAACGGATCACGATAATCGCGGAAACAACCTGTCCAATCACCGTGGCAAGAGCAGCACCTGCCATTCCCCAGTGAAAACCAAGGACAAACAGTGCATCAAGAATCGTATTAATCACCGCACCGACAATGTTACAAATCCTCGCCATCTGCGGACTTCCATCGGCACGGATCAGATGACAACCTCCAGCTGTAAAAATCAGGAAAGGAAAACCAACCGCTGTAATTCTGACATATGTCCGGGCATAAGGAAGGACATTTCCCGGAGCACCAAACCCCTTCAAAAGTGGCGACAGAAAAATCTCGGAGACAAGTCCGAGAATCACACCGCTTGATACGAGGCAAAAAAGGGCATTTCCGATATAATAAATTGCCCTGTCCTGATTTCCCCGTCCTGCCTCAAGATTAAAACAGGAAGCCCCGCCGATTCCGAACATCAGCGCCAGAGCAATGCAGGATGTCGTTAAAGGAAATGCCACATTTGTCGCCGCATTTCCAAGTGTACCGACTGCCTGTCCGATAAAAAGCTGATCCACAATATTATAAAGTGCTGTGACAAGCATGGCAATAATACTTGGAACAGAAAACTTTACCATCAAAGAGGCAACAGATTCTGTTCCTAGAGGGTTCCTGTCCCGTTCTAACAGTTTACTTTGTTCTTCTTCCATATCATCATCTCCTGCTCATAAAAACAAAATCGCAAAACCGGCTGTCTGTAAACAGACAGCCGATGCTATTATAACACTATTTCACAAAAAAGAAAAAATTCATTATAAAAATGCTAATAATTTCGGAATAAAAATGATACATCCAATGACGGTTGCAATAATTGCTGCCAATAAAACCGCTCCCGCCGCCGTATCTTTTGCAATCTTGGCGAGGGGATGACGTTCCACGGTCACAAGATCAACCACCGCTTCTACCGCCGTATTTACAAGTTCAAGGGCCATCACCAGACCAAATAACAAAAGACATATGCACCACTCTGTCAGTGATATATCAAACAAAAATCCCGCTATCACCACCAATACAGCAGCACAACAGTGGATTTTCATGTTTCTTTCCTTTCGAATTCCTGTTAATATACCCCAAAATGCATATCGAAAACTTTTTGACAGTGGATCCTTTTTCTGTATCATATCTACCGCCTGCTTTCTAAGTCGTTCCATAATCGGAAAATAAGCTACTCTCCGAATTTTTCTGAAAGAAGGGACACTGCATCCGCAATACATCCATCACAGGAACGAAGCATCTTCCCCGAATCCAGCCCCTTTAACTCGCGACAAATCGTAGATCCGTTTTTCTCCCGGAATGCGTCATTCAGTTCACGAACCATTTTATAAGTGTCCGCCTTGGAATTCGGTGTCTCAAGATTACCACAGCTATTTACCATACCGGTTACAAGAGCCATTCCGGTTACAGCACCGCAGGTTCCGTAAGTATCTCCCACACCAAGTCCCAGGCCCTCCGAAACCTTAAATGCTTCTGTCTCATCCATTCCGATTTTATCACAAAATGCACAAATCACCGCCTGGGCACAGTTAAATCCCTTTTTGTGATATGCAGCTGCTTTCTCTACACGATTCATTATTATCTCCTCCTTTGTAATAGTCAAAATAAAACACCAAGCTCTTCAAGAAAAGCTTTGCAGCCCCTCATCTGTCACAGTTTTCACATTCCATATCTACTTCAGCCTGAAATAGCAGGTATTTTTACCTTTTCCTTCTTTTCTCAACTCACCGGATGCAATCAGTTTCCGCAAGGCGCCCTCGATAGAACTGTCACTGAGCGTAGGGCACAATTCACGAATATCCTGCTTATTGAAACGTCCAATCTTGTTTTGGCTTGCTCTTCGCACCATTTCAAGTGCAGGAAGCTTTGTTTCAACCAGAGCCATCCGGTCTTCAAAATCTTTATAGGCGGCGAGAATCGTCCCAAGAAGATATTTAATGAATGGCACGACATCTTCCGTTCCTTCGTGCCAGCCTGTCTGAGATTGGGCAAGGGCTTCATAGTATAAGTCCTTATTCTTTGCAATTTTTTCTTCCAAAGAGACATATTTTCCAACATAAAACCCGTTCCGATACAGGAGCAATGTGGTGAGCAGACGGCTCATTCTTCCGTTTCCATCATTGAAAGGATGGATACAGAGAAAATCATGAACAAAAACAGGAATAACAATGAGTGGTTCCAGTTCCAGATTGCCAATGACCCGATTATATTCCTCACATATCCTGTCCAGTGCCTCCGGCGTTTCATAAGGAGCAAGAGGCGTAAACAAAACCCGGACATGGCCGTCCGGGCATGTGGTGCTGATATAATTCTGCACATTCTTTGTTTTCCCTGCAATCGGATTATTCATGTGACTATAGAGAATCTTATGAAGCTGCAAAATATAATTTTTCGAAATGGGGATAGCATCAAAGTTTTCATGTATGATATTCAGCACATCGCGGTATCCGGCAATTTCCTGTTCATCACGATTTTTTGGCGTTGTTTTTTCCTCAACAAGCTGACGAATTCTGGTGCTGGTTGTGACAATGCCCTCAATGGCGTTAGATGCCTCAGTACTTTGTATTTTCGAAATTTCTACCAGCTTTTCGAGCTCCTCTGGTCGCTGTTTCAGATACAATTCCTGCTTTCCAGCTTCCTTGTAAATTGCAGCAATCAATCCCAAAATTTCTGAGTCCCACTTCTGATCTCTGATTGCTGAATAATTGAAATTTCGCATTCCCTTATCCCTTCTTTCTTTCCCTTAAATAATAGCTTATAATAAGGGAATAGTCAATAGTCTTAAAGAAGAATAATTCATCAGTCCAAATGATTCACTATCCATATTCTCCATCTGTTCTCAAGCAAAATGCACAATTTACATTTCACCAAACTGTGCATTTTTATACTTCATTATGATATGAAATTTCTTCAATTCTGCCGGATCTTCGAAACAATTCGATATAAAGCATCAGTTCCTCCCTATTACTGACTTCCAGCTTACGATTCATGTTTGTATTGTGCTTTTTCACTGTATATATACTAATAAATGCTTTCGAAGCAACATCTTCGATTGTGCAGCCATCGATATAATGCTGGAGCACTGTTCTCTCCATCGGCGTCAATGTGGATACTTTTTTGGTAAACTCCTGAAACAAGAGCTCAATGTCTGGCGGAAGTTCCCGTCGTTCTTTTTCGTTTACGTTATCTTGCTCATCAGCCGCCGAAAAATCTTCACCGGGATCGAAGATTCCTTTTAAAATCAATGCCGACAGATTCCTGATAAAGAAACGGGACAAAAACAGAAGGAAGAAGAAAAATAAGAAGAAACTAATCAACCATACTTTTCTCTCACGAGATACCACTTTATTAAAATCATTCTCGGAAAGAAGAGTAACCGCCGCAAAATGATCCCCGCAAAGCGACTTTTCTGATAACATTTGATGAAATCCAATATATTTTTTCTTACCGGAAGAATAGACGTTATAATAGTTTCTCTTTTTTACGGTAAAATTTTCTTTCATGTGCATAAAAATATCTCCGATAGATCCGGATACTGCCTGATTGACATTCAATCGACCGTTTTCCATCGGTGCAACGAAAGTCATGATACAGCCAAAGGAACTATCAAAGTCC
>JALFIK010000081.1 GCA_022776205.1 Eubacterium sp. | reverse complement strand
GTGAGGGAAATTTCCGGAATCAGTACAATGGACTGTTTTTTCATCCGGATCATCTCTTCAATCATGGCAAGATACACTTCTGTCTTTCCACTTCCGGTAATCCCGTATAACAGATAGGTCCCCCGTTTCCCCGTCTTATAATCTTTCCGGAAATGATCCACTGCCTTTTCCTGTTCCTCGTTAAGAGGCCATCCTTTTTCTGTGGTGACCCGTTTTGGAAAAGGATTGCGATAAGAAATTTCTGTCTTCAGGGCCACGATGCCCTGCGATTCCAGTTTTTTAATTTCTTTGAGAGGAAGACCGCTCTCTTTGGCCGCCTCGGTCCCGGATACGCTTCCTTTTTCCAGCAGGAGAGACAAAAGCCTCACTCTTGCCCTGTAATTTTTTCTTTCCCACTCTCTAAGAAGTTTTTCGGCCTGTTCCCGGTCAAGCTGAAGTATCACTGTTCGCTCTTCCCTGTTTTTCACCCTTTTCTTTACCGGCATTACCGTCTTTAATGCCTGAATCATTGTGGAACCATAGTGTTCTTTTAAAAACGCAGCCACCCGGATCAGGTGGGATTCCACCGTAACACTTTCCTCACTGACACGGAGAATTTCCTTGATCTTATTTTCATCATAGTCTGTCTCTTCTGAAAGGGCAACCACATAGCCTTCCCTCTCTCTGTTTCCTTTTCCGAAAGGGACAATCACGCAAACCCCCGGCTTTATTTCTTCCCACAAGGAAAGAGGCACCCTGTACTGGAATACCCGGTCGAGTGCCTCATGGGAAATGTCTATAATAATATCTGCATATCTTTCCTTTCCCTCTCCCATAATCCTTCCTTACCATTAATATTTGCCGTCTAAAACGTCCTGAACAATTTCCTCTTCACTCATATGATATTTCTTTCCTTTAATTTCCTGATACGTTTCATGCCCTTTTCCGGCAAGAACGACGATGTCTCCCGGATTTGCGTGATGCATCGCATAGGAAATGGCCTCGTGGCGGTCAATAATGGTCGTATATTTCCCATCGGTCTTCTTCATGCCGACAAGAATATCATCAATAATCGCCTGCGGCTCTTCAAAACGAGGATTATCGGAAGTTATGATCGTAAAATCCGCCATCTTTCCGGATACCTCTCCCATCTCATAACGTCGCAGTTTCGACCGGTTTCCTCCACAGCCGAAAAGGCTGATCAGTCTCGGAGGATTATAGGCACGCAGCGTCTTCAAAATACTCTCCAGTGCCACGGCATTATGTGCATAATCAACAATCAGCGTGTAGTCGTATCCTGTAGGGATAATCTGTACCCTGCCCTTTACGGTAAAATGTCTCAGTGCCTTATTCATCTGTTCCACGGTCACTCCCATGTGACCGGCCACACAGATTGCTCCGAGTGCATTATGCACATTGAATGTACCGGGTACCCCACAGGAAATGCGTCCCTCATATGTTCCGGAAAGAGTAAAGTCCACACCAAGGAAATCCCGGTCCCTTGTCAATTCCACGTCAGAGGCAACAAGATCTGCCTTCGGATCGAGGCCAAAGGTCTCAATCGGGCATGTGGCATGCTTCGTAATCTCGGTGAAATGTTCATCATCCAGATTGGCAAATCCATAGCGGGACTGACTGAATAATTTCGCCTTACAGGAAAGATATTCCTCGAAATCCTTGTGCTCATTCGGGCCGATATGGTCCGGTGAAAGATTCGTAAACAGTCCGTAGTCAAATTCGATACCAGCTGTCCGATCCAGCTTAAATCCCTGGGAAGACGCCTCCATTACGACCACATCACAATCCTCTTCTGCCATCTGACGAAAATAACTGTGGATATCATAAGATTCCGGTGTTGTATTATTTACCGGAATATGCTTGTCACCAATCACAACCTCAATGGTTCCGATCACACCGACTTTGTGGCCGGCTTCCTCTAACAGTGCCTTTATCATATAAGTTGTCGTTGTCTTTCCCTTTGTTCCGGTCACTGCAATCGTCGTAAGTTCTCTTGCAGGGTATCCGAACCAGGCAGCAGAAATCAGAGCCATGGCGTAACGGGTATCCTCAACCTGAATCACCGTCACATCTTCCGAAACCTCTACCGGCTCTTCCACAATTAGAACAGCGGCTCCTTCCTCTGCCGCATCTTTTGCAAACTTATGCCCGTCAAAAGACGCTCCCCGGATACATAAAAAAAGACATCCTTCGGTAATCTTTCTCGAGTCATTCACAACGGCTTTCACAACGGTATCTACACTTCCCTGCAAACAGGTATATTCTAAATCTTTAAGCAACTGGCTGCACTTCATATCCATCTCTCCCTTCCCATGGTTCCTGCATCTTTTGTTCTTTTCTTCATTGTAACCTTTTTGTAAAAAATCGTCAAGGCAGGAAAAAGTGATCGTTTTTCTTCTCTTTCGCCCCATAATTAGCCAGAACACCAGGCCGCCTGCCAGGGCTCCCGCACTATCCACGCACACATCGAAGAAACGGCAGCTCCTGCCAGGCACAAAATGCTGATGAAATTCATCGGTACAGGCATAAAAGACACAAAAGACTTCTGCCCAAAGAAGAAATCCCTTCCATTTTCGAAAACAATTTTTCTGTTCTTTTCCTCTCTTTCCTGTATGCCCTGTCTTAAGGAGGAAACAATTCCACAAATAATAATTTACGCAGACAGAGAGCATGGCATATTCCGTAAAATGAGCACCTTTCCGAACAGGAGTTTCAATCAGTCCGGCGAGATTCATCATCTTTGCCTTAGAAACCTTTTCCGGGAATAAACCACAAATTCTCCATATAATCTCATAAGAAATTCCCTCACTCAATCCGGAAGAATGAATCGAATCCGCTGCAGAAAACCGAAAAATGACCACCATCATGGAAATTACGAGTCCCAGAGAAAGTATCCATAAAAAGCGAAGGTCTCCGCCCGCTCTTTTCAGTTCCTCCCCTGTTACAAAAAAGGGCAGACGCCGGACTCCCGTGTCTGCCTTTCTCCTATTCTGCATCTGTAAATGCCGGATCCACTTCACTCAGTTCTTCAAAGGAGCCATTGGAATCATAAGATTCTTCGGCAAAATCATTTTCATCCCCCGGCAAAATCTTAATTTTAGAATCATACAATTCTTTCACCGCAATGGATAAAGGCTTCTCTCCTTCCATTCCATCCACTAGCGGTTCCTCTCCCGCGATGATCTCCCGGGCCCTTTTTGAAGTGGCGATTACAATGGAATACCGACTGTTGATTACCGGCTCTTCCCCTTCATTGTTTTCATTATTAATCTTTTCCATTAATTCTGTGTATGACGGATGTAACATAAACATGCTCCTTTCTTCATCTTAAAATCTGTGATCCGTATTCATATTTTCAACCTGAGATTTACTGTCAGTTTACTGACGATAAGAATCCAGTCCCTCTTTCAGGCTGTCAATAAAAGCATTCTGTCTGGTAATCCGGCAGGACTCACTCTCAATGATCGCATGGATTTTATCCATGCACTCTTCTAACTTTCCTTCCTCATTGGAAACAATAAATTCATATTGGTCGATGCTTTCAGCTTCCTGGGCAGCCCTGCGCATTCTCTTGTCCACCACATCCGGCGATTCCGTTCCCCGGCCAATCAGGCGTTGTTTAAGAACTTCAATGGATGGTGCGGTAATGAAAAGAAGAATCGCATCCGGATACTGCTCCTTAATCTTCATGGCCCCCTGTACTTCAATTTCCAGAATGACCACATTGCCGGCAGCCAGCTCATCCTCAACAAATTTCCTTGGTGTCCCGTAATAATGATCTACATACCGGGCATACTCTATAAACCCATTATAGTCAATCAGCTTTAAAAAATCATCTTCTGATTTAAAATAATATTCTCTTCCGTCTTCTTCCCCTTCCCTTGGCTGGCGGGTTGTCGCCGACACAGAAAGACGATATCCGTATTTCTCAACAAGGGCTTTGGAAACAGTCCCCTTACCTGCGCCGGAAAAGCCGGAAATTACAACCAGTGTTCCTCTCTCACTCATCTTCCTCTCCCTCACTCATGTCGTTTTTCTTCCCATGGCAGCGGGCGGAAAGAGTATCTGTCGTCAGGGCAGATAAAATCAGATGTCCGCTTTCCATAATGAGAACCGTACGGGTCCTCCGTCCGCAGGTGGCATCTACAGCCTTTCCCTCATCTCTGGCATTCTGAATCAGACGCTTGATCGGGGCAGCTTCTGTGCTGACCATGGATATGATCTTATCCCCGTTTACCATATTTCCAAATCCAACATTAATAAAACCAGTCATAATGTCTCCATCTACTCTATATTCTGCACCTGTTCCCTGATTTTTTCAATCTCTGTTTTCAGATCAATCGCCCGGTTGGAAACTTCCATATCGTTTGCCTTCGACAGAATCGTATTGGCTTCCCGATTCATTTCCTGTGCAATAAAATCAAGTTTCCTTCCGACAGCTCCTCCCTTAAGAAGTTCTTCCTTCATGTTTTCGATATGGCTGTTTAAGCGTACCGTTTCCTCATCCACACAGATCTTGTCTGCATAGATTACAACTTCTGAAGCAATCCGGCTCTCATCAATTCCCGTATCCCCGAGGAGTTCTTTCACCTTATCTTCCAGTTTCCTCCGGTACTCAAGAATCAGCTCCGGGTACCTCTTCTCGATAAATTCCACATTTTTCTTCATTCCGTCGAGTTTCCGGAGAATATCTTCCTTGAGATTTTCTCCTTCTCTCTCCCTGCTCTGAGAAAAATGTTCCAGTGCCGCTTCAAGAGTTTCCAT
Organism: Eubacterium sp.; assembly: GCA_022776205.1. Taxonomy (GTDB): domain Bacteria; phylum Bacillota; class Clostridia; order Lachnospirales; family Lachnospiraceae; genus Anaerobutyricum. Next base: position 5,138 of record JALFIK010000081.1, on the reverse strand, counting down.
AATCTGCTGCCTGATATATTCCTGATTCACCGGAAGATCTTCCAGCGTAAGAACATCGGAAAATCTCGCAACCTGCAAGGCAGTCACTTCCCCATTAATATGAAGCGTCTCTCCCAGTTTCATGATTGCCTGGTAATACTCCCTGCCCAGCTCTTCATTCAGTCTGACATTCACATCTCCTGCCGTAAGATCCTCATAGCTGATAAATACATCCACTTTTCCCCGGCCGATGGATTTCTTTAAATAATTGCGGACATCTGTTTCCAGATAGTTAAGCTTTCGGGGAAGCTTCATATTGATATCACAATATCTGTGATTCACCGCCTTTATCTCCACGGTAACTTTACAGTCTTGTGACACCTTTTCTCCCCGGCCGAAGCCTGTCATACTCTTTATCACTTTATCTCACCCCATATTCAAAAAACAAGCTGCGAAAACAGCGTTCCCGCAGTTATCCAATATACAGTCTTTAATTATATATGAAAAAGGAAAGTTCGTCAATTACTTCCCCCTTTCATTTCTCCTGCAAAGATCCTTCTTAAGACTTACCAGATAATGAAGGGCAATTCCCCCGGCAGACGGAACAAAGAAATCTTCATCAAGTTCTCCGTATTTAAAATTTTTCGGTCCCCCCCGCTCCATTCTCTCCCAGTACTGAATCATTTCCGCAAAACGCAGATAGTAACACTGCTGCCTGTGGGTGTAATAAATCAGCAGGAAACTGACTCCCCCCTGTTCTTCAAATTTTTTCATAAATTCCACCTGATGAGGATGGAGATTCTGAAGGGAAAAAGTATCCACGGCACATTCTTTTGCATCGAAACAAACCGGGATTCCCTGGACCGCTCCGATATAATCCACCGTGCTTTTCTTTTCAAAATATGCAAGGGTAATGTGTCGGGTCTCCTTGTCAAAATGTACGGGCGTGATTGGCGTGGGAATCTTCTGTATCAGTGCAAGCCCCTTATCCCGGTATTTCTGATTTGCATAATTAATGAGCTCCTCCAAAACAGAGCCACGGAGTCCTCTGGAATTCCACGTTGCCATTCTTACTCCTCAACCTCCAGTCCCCAGCGTTTCTGCACTCTTAAAAATTCTTCCGGCACGGGATCAATGATGTGCAGACCGGAAAATACTCCCTCTCCTTTTGGAACAACCAGTTCATAACTGTGAAGGAGCTGATAATTGATTCCGTCCTCCCATTTTATCCGGTTATTAAAATCACGGTTTCCATATTTATAATCTCCAAATACGGGATGTCCCACAGAGGCCAGATGACTTCGAATTTGATGGCTTTTCCCAGTGATCAGGCGGATTTTTAAAAGACTTGCCCGGGGATTTGCCTTTACGACATGAATTTCCGTCTGTATCTGAGATGCTCCGGGCACCTTATTTTTATGGAGAGTTACCTTATTATTTTTTTCTTCTTTCGTAAGATAACCGTCAATCTTCCTATCCTTCGTGACTTCTCCTTCCACGAGACACAGATAATATTTTCCGATCGTTCTCTTTTTTAACATCGAAGATAATTCCTGCAGTCCCCGAATGGAAATGCCTGCCAGAACAATTCCACTCGTATTTCGATCCAGCCGGTTGGCCACAGAGGGCCGAAACACCGAAAGCTGATCCGGTGAGAGTATCTTGTGCGAAACACAGTAATCAATCAAATAATCATTCAGGGAATCATCTTCCTTTTTTGCTTTCTGCGTCAGCATGCCCACAGGCTTATGAAAGACAAGGATATCTTTCGAAGCATAAAGGATGCGCACTTTTTTACGTAAACTTTCCTGTGCAGGGGTAAGCTGTCTCCGGCTTTTTTCCGGTCTGCCCCGGAATTTTTCCAACGTCTCATCGGAAAAAAATATTTCGATCCGGTCACCTTCTCTTAACTTTTCCCGGCCTTCCGCTTTCTTGCCGTTTAATTTAATATTCTTTTTCCGCATCATTTTATGAAGAAAACCGGGGGATACTTCCGGCATATATTTTAACAAAAAACGGTCAAAACGCTGTCCCGCTTCTCTTTGTGTAATCATTAGTTCTTTCATGTTCTACTCCTGTTATTTTCGTCCCATAAACTGCAGAAAAACACTATGCGGCAGGATTTTTGCTGCAAGACGGGTAAGCTGGATCGCTTTCCCGTACACAGAAAGCTCCTTATTTTTCAGATTATCCTTCCATGCTTTTTTCACAACCCTCTTTGGATCCGCCATGACCAGTTTCTTATAAGCCGGCAGATGACGCTTTTCCAGTGCCCGGTTAAAAAATTCTGTTTTAACCGCTCCCGGACATACTGCCGTTATTTTCAGGTTTCTGTGACGATTTTCTGCCCGCAAAGCACGAACATAGCTCAGAACAAATGCCTTTCCTGCGGCATAAACTGCAAATCCCGGCTGGGGAAGAAAAGCTGCCGCGGAAGCCATATAGATCATTCTCCCGCCCTCTTCCATATAAGGTAAGAATATGGAAGTTACCTCCGTGACACTGCGACAGTTTACATCCACCATCTCTTCCTGCTCCTCCATGGACAATTCATCAATTTTTCCCATGATTCCAAAACCGGCACAGTGAATGAGGAGTTCCACCTGCGGTTTTTCTTCCTCCACCGTCTTTTTTAAAAACTCGAGATCTTTTTTTTGGGACAGATCCAGTGGAAAAATACGGAATTTCTGCTTTCGGTAAAGCTTCGGCCACATTTCAAGTCTCTCTCTGCGTCTTGCAATCACCCAGATTTCATCCATCCCCTTTGTTTTGTCCTGCATTATTATTTTTACAAATTCTTTCCCCATTCCCGATGAGGCACCGGTGATAACTCCAATCTTCATAATTAAGCCCCCTGCCTGCGTTTCTTTTTATGGATATTTCGAATCGTCTTCTTTTTCTTTATTTTATTATCGCCGGATTTTTTCCGGATATCTCCCGTCTTCGTCCGTTCTTTTCCCGATTTTGCTGACTGTTCCGGCATTTTCCCTGAAAATCCATGCTTTCCTACCTTTCGCGGAGGAATCAGGCACTTGTCTCCAAATCCGATCAGATCCTGCCTTCCTCCCTCAATCAAAGCTTCCTTCACCATATCATAATTATCCGGATTCCGGTACTGGATCAGTGCTCTTTGCATTTGTTTTTCCCTTAATGTAACCGGAACATACACTTCTTTCATTGTGCGCGGATCAAGACCGGTATAAAACATACAGGTGGATATGGTTCCGGGTGTGGGGTAAAAATCCTGCACCTGTTCCGGCATATAGCCAAGATCCCGGATATACTCCGCCAGGGCAATGGCTTCTTTTAAGTGGGAACCCGGATGAGAGGACATCAGATACGGCACCATATATTGTTTCTTGTTCAGACGGCGGTTTGTTTTTTCGTAATCTTTTTTAAACTGTTCATAAACTGCATTAGACGGTTTTCCCATTAACCGGAGCACACTGTCACAAATATGTTCCGGCGCAACTTTCAACTGGCCACTCACATGATATTTGCACAGTTCCTCGAGAAAATCATTCTTCTTATCTGCAAGGACATAATCAAAGCGGATACCTGAGCGGATAAAAACTTTTTTCACCCCCGGAAGAGCCCGTAATTTTCGCAGTAGCTCCAGATAATCTTCGTGGTCTGCCACAAGATTCGGGCACGGTTCTGGATAAAGGCACTGCCGGTCGGGACAAACTCCGTATTTCAGCTGTTTTTTGCAGGCAGTATGGCGGAAATCGGCTGTCGGTCCTCCCACATCATGGATATACCCTTTGAATTCCGGATCTTTAATAAGCAGTCTGGCCTCCCTTAAAATGGATTCATGGCTTCTCACCTGCACACGCCTTCCCTGATGAAAAGTGAGTGCACAGAAGCTGCATCCGCCAAAGCACCCCCGGTTGCTCGTCAGGGAAAATTTAACCTCCTTCAGAGCGGGCACCCCGCCATCCTTATCATAAGACGGATGCCACGTTCTCTGGTAGGGAAGCTCATATACATGATCCATCTCCTCTGTGGTCAGCGGAAGGGAAGGCGGGTTTTGCACGATATATTCCTTCTTCCTGTAAGGCTCCACCAGCCGTTTTGCCGTAATGGCATCGGTATTTACATACTGACGGTAATAACTTTTTGCATAGGCCTCCTTCGACCGGACAATCTCGTCAAAGGAAGGCAGAAGTTCATATTCTCCGGACAATTCTTCCAGATCCCGACACTTAAAAACCGTTCCCCGCACATAGGTAATATCCTGGATTGCAAGTCCGCTATCCAGTGCCTGGGCAATCTCAAGAATGGAATGTTCTCCCATTCCGTACATTAAAAGATCTGCTCCGGAATCCAGGAGGACAGACCGCTTTACTTTATCACTCCAGTAATCATAATGAGCCAGACGCCGCAAAGAAGCCTCAATGCCACCCAGAAGTATCGGTGTTTTCTTATAAGTTTTCCGGATCAGATTACTGTATACAATCGTTGCCCGGTTCGGACGCCCCAAAAAGCCTCCTCCCGGTGTATAGGCATCCTGATGCCTTCTTTTTTTAAAAGAAGTATAATGATTCACCATGGAATCCATATTTCCCGCTGATACGATAAAAGCCAGCCTCGGCTCGCCACAGACGGCAATACTTTCTTCTTTATTCCAGTCCGGCTGGGCAATAAAAGCGACTCTGTATCCCGCATCTTCCAAAAGGCGGGTAATAATGGCCGCTCCAAAGGACGGATGGTCCACATAAGCATCTCCACAGACATAGACAAAATCTGCCTGGTCCCATCCTCTCTCTCTCATCTCTTCTATATTGACAGGCAAAAAGCCATTTCCTTTCTGCATTGTTTTCAAACCTTTCTATCCTCCAGAAGTGCCCGGATTTCTTCTTCCGTAAGAGCGCGATACTCCCCCGGTTTCAATGTTTCATCAAGGGACAGGGGACCCATGGAAATTCTTTTCAGATAAAGGACCTCCCTGCCCACTGCATGAGCCATCCGCTTTACCTGATGGAATCTCCCCTCCCTCAGAGTAATATAAACCCGGTTTCCCTCCCCGGTTCTTTCCAGGATCGCCGGAAGCGTTTTCTTTTTATCTCCGATATCCAGTCCCGCAAGGAACAATTTTTCCTCCCTTTCTCCTACCGGCCCGTCCAGAATCGCCAGATATTTTTTATCCACATGTTTTC
>JALFIK010000025.1 GCA_022776205.1 Eubacterium sp. | reverse complement strand
AGATTCAGCCATGTATGCACCTGTGTTGATGGATACAACCAGAAAGGCTGCCTGCCACATTCCCAGCTGAATATTAAACATCTGGGACATTCCATAGTAGATAAATACTGCCTGTACAATCATAGGCGTTCCACGGAACACTTCCACATAGGCCTTCAAAATTACTTTAACAATTTTCAGAAGAACTCTTTTTGGCGCAGAATCCCTTTTTTTATCTACCGGGATCGTCTGAACGATTCCGACTGCGAAACCAATGATACATCCCACAACGGTACCGACAATGGCAATCAGCAGCGTCGTTCCCGCTCCTTTTAAATAAGACGCACCATATTGCTGCAGCAGATATACGATTCTCTGCCAGAAATTCATATCAGCAACCATGTCTCTTTATCCTCCAGACTACTCTTCTGATAATGGCTGTACAGAAATGGCCTCATCCATCATCTTGTTAAAATCATCCTTTGTCATCTGGGAAAGAACAGAGTTGATGCCATCTAACAGTTCCTGATTTCCTTTCTTTACAGAAACACCGATATTGATATCTTCCTCGGAAACCTGGAAATCATCGTCTGTTCCGGAGAAATCGAGCAACTTAAAATCAGGATATGCAACCAGTGCAGCTTTTCCTGTAGGCATATCGGTAACAACCAGATCTGTTCTTCCGCTGTTCAGAGCAACTAACATAGATGGAGCGGATTCCTGTGCCGGCTGTTTATTCACATCTTTGATCTGTGGCAGACATTTATCATACCAGATTGTACCAAGCTGAGAGGTACATGTTGCACCGGTAAGGTCGGACAGGCCTTTCGCATTGGCATATTTACCGTCTTTCTTTACCAAAGTGATAATAGATGCATAATAATACGGTTCTGTAAAATCAACCATCTCTTTTCTCTCAGATGTGATGGACTGTCCGGCAATGACACAGTCAACCTGTCCGGACTGTACCGCAGGAATCAGGGAATCCCAGTCAAGCTTTACAATCTGTAATTTACGACCAAGCGCATCGGCAATCTTCTTTGCCATCATAACGTCATAACCATATGCATAATCTGAGCTGTCTTTGATCGGTACCGCACCGTTGGAATCATCAGACTGTGTCCAGTTATATGGTGCATATCCGCATTCCATGGCAACCGTCAGTGTTTCTTCACTGCTCTTTGCTGCCTTCGTGGAACTTTCGGATTTGGAAGAAGAACTTCCGCATGCAGCAAGACTCACTACCATGGCAGCTGCTAATACTAAACTCATCAGTTTCTTTTTCATAATATTTTCCTCCCTGTATATTTTATTGCGGGAAATACCTCTGTACAGACAACAGAAAACAGGGAAGCCCCAGATGGACTCCCCCCTTGAAATCTTCTCTGCACTCTTATACTTATCGTATTTCGCGAACTTTAGTACATTGTAGCATGTTATTTTTCAGAATGCAATTGTTGTTTTCAATTCTCTTTAGATAATTTTGTACTTCTGACATACATTTCTCATACTGCCTGCGAACAGACGGCAGAGTACTTTGGAATGCTCCACGATATCATAAGACATATCATGGTTAAGCCAGTCAATAAGCTGTCCGAAAAGCTCACATTTTAAATAACTGATTACATATTCCAGATTCTCCCTGTCCACACCTTCCGAATAATCTCTCGAATGAATATAACTTCTCGTCACATGTTCGCAGATTTTCATCAGCTGTTTTTCATAAAACTCCCGGTTATTTGATCCATAGATGTGCGCGACTGCTTTTTTATTTCTCGTAATTTCCACCAGGGCTGCTGTGACTTTTTCTTCAAAAGTTGACTCTTCCGGAAGAGAGTCGATTACCTTCTCCGTCATCTCCACGATGATTTCTTCCAGCAGGGATGGGATGTCCTGAAAATGATAATAGAAAGAATTCCGATTCACCCCGCAGTCTTCTACAATGTCCTTCACCGTAATCTGAGAAATCGGGCGCTGTGTCAGCAGCTTCACAAAAGAATTTTTTATTTCTTTTCTCGCAAAAGGTGGCATATTTTTTCTTCCTTTCCGTTCTTCTTTCACTCTTTATCTGTCCGGATTTCTTCGGTCTGCCTGTATACCGTAAAGCCGTTTCGTCCCTTTCTCTTCGTCTCGTACAGTGCAACGTCCGCACATTTGTATAAATCAATAAACTTCTTCCCGTCATCCGGGGTAAAAGCAAGTCCCATACTGCAGGTAAACTGATATCCTTCCATCCCCTCGACTAACAGCTCGGCAAAATAACGCTGAATCTGCTTCATTCGACGGATCATAAACTCTTCTGAAGAAACACCTTTTACGAGAACGATAAACTCGTCTCCGCCAACTCTCCCAATGATATCTTTTTCCCTGAAAGATGTTTTTAACAAATGTCCCACTTTACACAAAACCGTATCTCCCATGGCATGTCCGTAAGTGTCATTTATATTTTTAAAATAGTCAACATCCATCATAAGAAAGGCCGCACTACTCTCTTTTCCTTCTCCGGCAAGCCACTGATTAATCATGTCTTCCGTTCCTGTCTTATTGTAAACATTCGTAAGACCGTCTGTCATGGATATATCTTTCAGTTCTTTCTGTTTCAGCTCACTGCTCTTTAGCAGAATAAGGAAAAATGTAACTGCGGAACAAACCATAAGCAGAAACAGTATCGTCTCCCTTTTCTGTATAAAATGAAAACTTTCCTGAGCCTTGGACACCGGCACCACATAACAGAGCATCCAGTCATTGATCTCCAGTGGAACATAAGAAAAATACCGGTCGCCTTCCGGCATACTGAGAATCATATTCCCCGACTTCTGGTTTGCGAAATTCTTCATCGTATTTCCCATATTTTTCTTTGAGACACAGCCTTCCTCCACATAGAATTTAAAAACATT
>JALFIK010000014.1 GCA_022776205.1 Eubacterium sp. | reverse complement strand
TCCCAGAGTCTGACATTCGCCAAGGTTGGTGTTCGGGAAATTTACGGAATTCGCAATATTTCCGTTTTCCAGATAATCTCTTAACTGTTCCACTGCCATGCGGGCACAGTTATCCTCAGATTCCTCCGTGGATGCACCGAGATGAGGGAACGCAATCACTCCTTTTACTCCGGCTACTTTCGGAGTAGGAAAATCTGTTACATAATGTGCCAGCTTGCCACTTTCCAAAGCCGTAACGACGGCATCTTCATCCACTAGGCCATTACGGGCAAAGTTTAAGATCACTGCGTGCTCTTTCATCTTTGCAATTCCCTGTGCACTGATCATATTTCTTGTGCTGTCCAGTAACGGAACGTGAATTGTGATGAAATCACACTGTTCAAAAATTTCATCCATGGAAGAAACATGATGAACCGCTCTGGAAAGATTCCATGCAGATTTGACAGATAAAAAAGGATCATATCCGTACACTTCCATATTCAAATTATGTGCGGCATTGGCAACTAATACACCGATGGCACCAAGACCGATTACACCAATTTTCTTTCCCTGAATCTCACTTCCGGCAAACGCTTTTTTCGCTTTTTCCATCGTTTTTGTGATATTCTCATCTTCTTTGTTTTCTTCCACCCATTTGTTCCCGCCAATCAAATCACGGGAAGCAAGCAGCATGCCGGCAATCACCAGCTCCTTTACACCATTTGCATTGGCACCCGGTGTATTAAATACAACAATTCCTTTTTCAGAATAGTCAGAAATCGGAATATTATTGACACCGGCACCGGCTCTGGCAACCGCCAGAAGATTCGGCACATCCTGCATATCATGCATTGCTGCACTTCTTACTAAAACAGCATCCGCCTCTTTGAGTTCTTCCACCGTTCTGTAGTTTTCATCAAATTGATTCAGTCCACATGGTGAAATCGGATTTAAACACTTATACTGAAACATTTTTCTTTTTCCTCTTTTCTACTATTTTTCTTCTTTTTGTTTTTTAAGAAGATCTTCCTCGTTAAAAGCTTCGCTGATGGAAGCACCCGGGGCAACCATCGGCCAGACTTTCTCATCACTGTCAATCATACAGTCAATCAGGTACGGCTCTTTGCATTCCATGGCCTCCGCAAAGGCTTCCTCAAATTCTTTCATATTAGTGACACGTTTTGCCCTTGCTCCCATAGCCTCCGCCAGTTTCACAAAATCAACCTTGTCATTGAGTGTTGTCGCAGAATATCTTTCTCCATAAAAGAGATTCTGCCACTGACGCACCATACCCAGTACATGATTATTAATTACGACTTCAATGATCGGAATATCAGAGCGGGTTGCTGTGGCAATCTCATTCATATTCATACGAAAGCATCCGTCACCGGCTATATTGACCACCACTTTGTCCGGGCAGCCTGCCTTGGCACCAATTGCCGCCCCAAGGCCATATCCCATCGTTCCAAGGCCTCCCGATGTGAGAAGCTGACGCGGGCGCTTATATTTATAATACTGGGCTGCCCACATCTGATGTTGTCCGACTTCCGTTGCAATAATAGCATCTCCCTTTGTCATTTCATAAATTTTTTCCACAACACCCGGTCCGGAAAGATTTTCCTGATGGTAGGTAAGGGGATATTTTCCCTTCATCTCTTCCACTTCGTTTACCCACTCTTCATGGTGCTGCTGTGTCAGTCTTCTATTTAATATTGTAAGAACTGCCTTGACATCACCGATAATTGCCGTATCGATCATAATATTTTTATTGACTTCCGCCGGATCAATATCGATTTGAATAATCTTTGCGTTTTTGGCAAAAGTTTTTGCATTTCCATATACCCGGTCACTAAAGCGGCATCCAATGGCAATCAAAAGATCTGCTTTGGAAACCCCGATATTGGATGTTTTTGTTCCATGCATTCCGAGCATCCCGGTATAAAGGGGATCTTCCCCGGAAAAAACGCCTTTTCCCATCAGCGTATCACATACTGGAGCATCAACCCGGTAAACAAACTCTCTTACCTGCTCACTGGCATTCGATAAGGTACATCCTCCTCCTAACAAAATGAACGGCTTCTTTGCCGCACGGATTTCATCGATTGCTTCTTTTATACTCTTCTCCTGAATTGTCTCACAGACCGGATGTACCGTTGCCGGTGTCACAGATTCAAAGTAAGTCTTTGCCGCTGTGACATCCTTTGGAATGTCCACCAGTACGGGTCCTTTTCTTCCGGAGCTGGCTATAACAAATGCCTCCCGAATCGTATCTGCCAGACTTTCCACGTCCTTTACAATATAATTATGCTTTGTCACCGGCATAGTGACCCCTTTGATATCAACCTCCTGGAAAGAATCCTTTCCGAGAAGGCTGACACCGACATTTGCCGTAATCGCAACAACCGGGATGGAATCCATATAAGCTGTGGCAAGTCCGGTTACAAGGTTTGTTGCTCCCGGACCGGAGGTTGCCATACAAACTCCTACCTTTCCCGTCGCTCTGGCATAACCGTCCGCTGCATGGGAAGCTCCCTGCTCATGGGAAGTAAGAATATGATGGATTTCCCCGCTGTGTTTATATAACTCATCATAAATATTTAAAATTGCACCGCCCGGATAACCAAAAACTGTGTCAACCCCCTGCTCTTTTAAACATTCAATTACTATTTCTGAACCATTAAGAACCTGCTTCATTATAATTTATCCTCTCCAATTATATTAACTGGTCAACATCCAGTACTGCTCCTCTGTTTCCTGAGGTAACAAGAGCAGCATAACGACGAAGATATCCATCTGTAATCTTCGGTTCCCTCGGCTGCCATTTTGCTCTTCTCTTCTCTAACTCTTCATCCGAAACATCCACATTAAGACTCTTATTCGGAATATCAATCTTGATAATATCTCCTTCTTCAATCAGAGCGATCGGGCCGCCTACCGCAGCTTCCGGAGAAACATGACCGATGGAAGCACCGCGGGAAGCACCGGAGAAACGTCCGTCTGTAATAAGTGCAACAGAATCTCCCAGTCCCATTCCTGCAATTGCAGAAGTAGGATTTAACATCTCTCTCATACCCGGTCCGCCTTTTGGCCCTTCATAACGAATGACAACCACATCACCCGGAACAATTTTTCCACCTTTGATGGCTGCAATGGCATCTTCCTCACAGTCAAATACTCTTGCAGGGCCTTCATGAACCATCATTTCCGGAACAACGGCAGACTGTTTTACGATTCCGGTATCCGGCGCGATATTTCCTTTCAAAACGGCGATTCCACCCTGTTTCATATATGGGTTGTCAATTGGACGGATAACTTCTGGATTCAGGTTATGTACATTGGCAATGTTTTCTCCTACGGTCTTTCCGGTCACTGTCATCTGATCTTCATAAAGAAGTCCCTTCTTACTCAGTTCATTCATTACTGCATACACACCGCCGGCCTCGTTCAGATCCTCCATGTAAGTTGGTCCTGCCGGTGCCAGATGACAGAGGTTCGGTGTTTTGGAACTGATTTCATTTGCAATGTCCATATTGATCTCGATTCCGGCCTCGTGGGCAATGGCCGGCAGATGAAGCATGGTATTTGTGGAACAGCCCAGTGCCATATCTACTGTCAGGCAGTTTAAGAATGCTTCTTTTGTCATGATATCACTTGGGCGGATATTTTTCTCAAGCATCTCCATTACTTTCATTCCCGCATGCTTTGCGAGACGAATTCTCTCGGAATAAACGGCAGGAATCGTTCCATTTCCCTGAAGGCCCATACCGATTACTTCCGTCATACAGTTCATGGAGTTTGCTGTATACATACCGGAACAGGAACCACAGGTAGGACATACTTTCGATACATATTCTTCTACCTTTTCTTCGGACATTTTTCCTGCCTCATAGGAACCAACGGCCTCAAACATGGAGGAAAGGCTTCTCTTTCTTCCGTCAACATGTCCGGCCATCATCGGCCCACCACTTACAAAAACTGTAGGTACATTAATTCTTGCAGCTGCCATTAAAAGGCCCGGTACATTTTTATCACAGTTTGGTATCATGACAAGCGCATCAAACTGATGAGCCTTTGCCAGGCATTCTGTGGAATCTGCAATCAGCTCTCTCGTAACGAGAGAATATTTCATTCCCACATGACCCATGGCAATTCCATCACAGACAGCAATGGCAGGAACAACGACCGGTGTTCCACCTGCCATGGCAACTCCCATTTTAACTGCTTCGGTAATTTTATCAAGATTCATATGGCCCGGCACAATTTCATTATAAGAACTTACGATTCCGACTAATGGTCTGTCCATCTCTTCCTTCGTAAATCCCAATGCATTAAATAAAGAACGATGTGGTGCCTGCTGCATACCCTTTTTTACATTATCACTTTTCATTATATCCCTCCATTTTATTTGGAAAAAACATTAATACTGCCTTTTTCCATTGTTCCTTTATAAATTTTTCTTTTATATCCGTTCAACGATCCGGTCTCCCATCTCACGGGTTCCGACCTTTTTCATTCCCTCAGACATAATATCAACGGTGCGGTATCCGTCTTTTAATACCTGTTTTACCGCAGCATCTACGGCATCTGCGGCCTCATCCATATTAAAAGAATACCGAAGCATCATGGATGCGGAAAGAATCGTTGCGATAGGATTGGCAATGTTTTTCCCTGCAATATCCGGTGCAGAACCATGACTCGGCTCATAAAGTCCAAACGTTCCCTCCCTCAGGCTTGCCGAAGACAGCATACCGATTGATCCGGTCACCATACTTGCTTCATCCGATAAAATATCTCCAAACATGTTTTCTGTTAATATAACATCAAACTGCTTTGGATCTCTTACCAGCTGCATCGCACAGTTGTCAACAAGCATATGTTCCAGCTCCACTTCCGGATAATCTTTTGCCACCTCATTCACTACTTTTCTCCATAAGCGGGAAGAATCCAGCACATTTGCCTTATCAACACTTGTCACCTTTTTCTTTCTCTTCATGGCAATGTCAAAAGCACGGACAGCGATCCGGCGAATCTCATCCTCACTGTATGTAAGGGTATCCATGGCCTTTGTCACTCCCTCTTCCACATATGTTTTTCTGTCTCCAAAGTAAAGCCCGCCGGTAAGTTCTCGCATTACAACAAAATCAAATCCATCGCCGATGATGTCCTCTCGAAGCGGACAGGCATCCTTTAATTCTTCATATAGATAGGCTGGTCTCATATTGGCAAAAAGGCCAAGCCCTTTCCGAATTGCCAGAAGACCTGCTTCCGGTCTCAGATTGGCAGGAAGCTTATACCATGGAGAAGTGCTGGTATTTCCGCCAATAGATCCCATTAATACTGCATCACAGCTCCCGGCAGTTTCCAAAGCTTCTTTCGTAAGAGGCTCTCCACAGGCATCAATAGATGCTCCACCCAGAAGAATATCTGTGTACTGAAACTCTTCCCCATATTTCTGAGCCACTTTATCAAGTACTTTTACAGCTTCCGCCACAATTTCCGGTCCAATTCCGTCTCCCCGGATCACACCAACTTTAAAACTCATTTTTTGTCCTCTCTTTCTATTCGATTTCTAGCATCATGCAATTTATTTCTATCCATCCTGCAAACCAGGCATATAAACACTCACAATTATTAATCATATCTCATTTTTCTATTATAATCAATATTTTTTATTAAATCAGGACTGACAAAAAATTCAGCGCCTGTCAAGCTCTTTTTGTACTTCTGTGAGAAATGATTTCCAGGCTTTTTCATGTTCCACATAGTATTTCGGACACATCTTGCCTGTCACATCATAATGACGGATCACGTCTGATGAATGAAGCTGGTATGTATCACATAACCAGGCCGTTAGTTTAATAAGAGAAGCGTATGTCTTTTTGTTAAATTTCCCATTTTTCCCAGGATGACAACATTCGATTGAAATCGTATCTGTATTCCGATTATTTGAGGCATAAGAAATCTCATCCCTTGGAATACATTGTACAATCTCCCCTTCCAGCCCGATAACATAATGACTGCTTGCTTTTGTTATGTGCGTCCTTCTCAGGTTATTAAAATAATCTCTGTTTGCCTTCGCGCTGCTCCCTGGATTTTCGACATAGTGAACAACGATTCCCCTTACTTTTTTTAAAGGCTCGCCACTCCGACTGTACGGATTTTTTTCCAGAAAATCTTCAATAATCTCCGGACGCCCGCAGATTCGATCTTCTGCCGGCAATATAGTATTATTCTCCTTTTCCTGTCGGTCTGCCGGAGAAAAAAAACCGGTATTTCCCAGAATACACCGATGGAGAACAGAGATACTGATTGCGAGAAGGATAATGGTAGAAACCATCTGAATATTTCTCTTTCCCCGTTTATTTCTATTTTTAATGGTTTATTCTCCCTTTTTTATGGTTTAGTCTCCCTTTGAAATAATAAAAAAGGCTGTGCAGTGAAAATACTCATCCGCAACAGCCTTTATGTTCTTTCTTATTCTACACTGTAGTTTGGTGCTTCTTTCGTAATATGAATGTCGTGAGGATGACTTTCCTTAAGGGAAGCAGCTGAAATCTTGACAAACTGTCCCTTTTCTTTTAATTCCTGAATGGTCTTTGCTCCACAGTATCCCATGCCGGATCGTAATCCTCCAACAAGCTGGAAAATAGTATCTTCCACTTTTCCTTTATAAGCCACACGGCCTTCCACACCTTCCGGTACAAG
>JALFIK010000208.1 GCA_022776205.1 Eubacterium sp. | reverse complement strand
CTTGACCTGAAACTTCAGAAGCTTCAGATTCAGTCTTCCCAGATGGAAATTGACCGGATGGAAAAAGAACTGAACAAGCTGAAAAATACAAAAACAGTTGGCTCATCCAATGGGAATTTTGCCATTGCCATGGGAACAATTATAGACCTTTCTTCTGTAAAGGCAGAAACCACAGACCCGGAGCCGGATGATGAAACGGGAGATAAAACGCCGGCACAGGGCAGTTCGCAGAATACCACGGAAGGGGATGATCCGGGAGAGGAAACAAAACCGTCTGAAGAAAAAGTTTTGTATGCAAAAATTACCGATGTGGATGCCCAGAAAGATTCTTCCGGAGGAGATGGAAGTGCCTCAGACAGGGCTTATAAGTTCTATCTTAAGAAAGACGGCACAGTGTCTGTTTCTGTGATTCGTGAATTAATGAAGGAAGAACGCAATAAATTTGCGGAATTTATCGAATATGAAAAAGAGGACGGGGTGGATACGGAAACAGGACGCTATCTTTTCAATCCGGACACACTTTTTTGGAATCTTTCCGGAAAATCAGAGTACACGGTGGTTGAATTAAACGCTCTGGCAGTTAAACCCAAATATAAAGATCTTCCCAAATCGGCAGACAGTACAAAAGATGCGGTAGCGGGAGAGGGAACGGAAAGAAATCCTTATCTCTTTTATCTTCAGGGGATGGAGAAAATTGACGGGTCTTTGCTGACACAGCTTATTCAGGATGGAAAATCAGCAGAATTTCGTAAGTTTGAATCGGAAGAGGAATATCGTCAGAATAAACCTCAGGAAAAAAATATTTTAAAAATTTCCTCTTCCACAAAGTTTGGACGGACTCTGGAGAGCGGAATCGGTTATTCCATTTCGACATTAAAAAAATACAGTGAGGAAGCGACAACGGAGGAAAAATCAGATACTCCGTCTACGCAGGAAAAACCGGTTACTCCTGCTGCGCCGGAAAAACAGAAGATTAAATTTAAGCAGACCAGAAAAAAGGTGAAAGCGGGGAAAGCCTATACCTTTACTGTGGAAAAGGAAAACGGAGACCCTGTGGATCAGACGAAAGTCACCTGGAAGCTATCTAATAATTCATCCGATAAAACCATTCTCACAAAAATGAAAACCGGAGTGGTACTTTATATTGACAAGGCCGAAGAGGCTTCTTCCCTTACGTTAACCGCACAGGTTAAAAATGTGAAGGAAATTTCTACTACTAAAATTTCAAAGACATTAAAAGTAACCGGAGCAGTTTCTGATACCGGAACGGGTTCAGGAAGTTCGGGAAGTGGCAGTGGAAGTTACAATGGCGGCACCTCCGGCGGAAATGGCGTTGGAGAAAACGGAGGGGGAAACAGTTACACTACATCGGAATTAAACGAGGAAATTAAAGAAAAAGAAGATGAATTATCGGAGGCAAAGGAAGATCTTCACGAAGCAAAGATTAATTATAAAGAGGCAAAAGCGGAGGTAAAAAAGGCAACTGTCCGGGCAAATATCAGCGGAACCGTCACAGCATCCTGCGCGAAAGGCACAATCCCAACCGATGGTTCTGCCGCAATCATTGTCAAGGCGGCAGACGGAATGTATGTGAAAACGGCAATCAGTGAGATGGATCTTGATTCCGTGAAAGTTGGAGGAACGATTACCTGTACCTCCAGTGATACAGGGGAAGAGTATGAGGCAGAAGTAAAAGAAATATCCGATTTTCCGACAGAAAATACCGATAGTGTAGATATGGCTGTATCCAATCCGAACAGCTCTTATTATCCGGTGGTGGCATTTATCAAAAATGCAGACGGACTGAGCACGGGAGGTACTGTGGAGGTAACATATAATTCGAAATCCATGGGAACGGTGGATGAGGATGCTGTAGTCATCCATAAAGCCTACATTCGGACAGAAGATAAAAAAAGCTATGTATATCTTAGGGATAATAAAACAAAACGTCTGAAAAAACAGTATGTAAAAATCGGAAAATCTATCGGAGGCCAGTATCTCCAGATTACTTC
>JALFIK010000190.1 GCA_022776205.1 Eubacterium sp. | reverse complement strand
CTGAACGCTGTAATGAATGAAGGAATTTCTGTTACAGAATTTAAGCAGATTGATGACAGGGAAAAAAACTGTATGGCTGTGACCGCTGCCGCAGATTATCTTGTCACCTTCCGGGAAGGCTATTATTACAAAGATGCCTTTTTAAAACGTACGGATGCCTTCGCATTCCAGGAAACGATTCCGGTAATGAAAAAAACAAAGCGCTCCGAAAAAGAAGTAGATATCGCTCCACTCATATTGGAAATTCGGGAGCAAAGACCATCGGCTGCCTTTGCGGATACTCCGGAAAGGCCATCGGGGATTTATATGAAACTTGTAACAGGCAGCTCTCAGAATCTGAAACCTCAGCTGGTCATGGAAGCGTTTTGCAAATATCTTGGATATGATTATAATCCTTATGGATTCCAGTATCATCGTCTCGAAACTTATCTGGAAAAAGACGGAATTTTACTTCCTTTAGGAGCGGTTGGCCAAAATATTATGAAAGAGGTTCATCCGGAATAAAAAAAAATTCAGTAAAGCAGTGGCCTAGCAAAACATGCAACAGCCACTGCTTATTCTACTGTTTTTTTAATTAATACCTTCCCTCACTTTTCATCAGATTAACAACAAGATTACTTATTCCATACTGATTACAATTCCGCTTACTCTTGCTTTGATGGCAAGTTCTGTACGATTTTTACATCCTGTTTTTTCCATCATATGGCGAATATGGTTTTTTACTGTATTTTCTGAAATTCCCAGTTTTTGTGCGATGGAAGAATTAGAAACACCTGTAGTCATATAACGCAAAACTTCCAGCTCCCGCCTGGTAAATTCTGTACTTAGTGCATTTCCAAGACGAACTTCGGGTGTCTGTTCCGGATAGACAGATTCTCCTTCCATCGTACGATTCATTACATCAAGAATTTTTTCTTTTGATGTCTCCTTATACCAGAAACTTTCAATTCCAATTTTCTTTGCCTCTTCTATCCAGGAATGTTCCGGCATGGATGTTACGGCAATTATTTTTGTTCCCGGACTGTTCTTTTTAATTTTTACCGCAGCATCCAGGCCATTGGAACCATCATTCATAAGAATATCCATTAATACAAGATCAATTTTATTTCGCATCACGAACACATCTGCAAATGCTGCGGATTCAATAGAATATATTACTTCATATTCCTCGCTTGCCTTTATGTACATTTCAAAAAGTTCACGGGAAATAAACTGGTCATCTACAATCATTACTTTCTTCTTTTTCATTAATTTTTACTCCTTCGGGAATTTCGATACACAAAAGAAATCGTGGAATACTCTGTATTTCCATTTCACCCCCGGCGTTTTGAACAACCTGCCGAAGATCCGACAGTCCGCCGGTTTCTCTAATCGTTTCAAAAGGCGGTCTTCCATTATTCGAAAATACTATTTTTATTTTTGCTGTTTCATAAAAAATTTGTACATGCAGCTCGGTTCCATCTGCATGTTTTACAGTATTTGTCAGACATTCATAGGTTGCTGCAGTAAGAATATCCCTGTATTTTTTCTTTTCGGGAAGCATTCCCTGTAAAACAATTTTCACACCTACTGCGTGGGAAGCTTTTTGCAATAACTCCCAATTACTGCTTTTTTCTGAAGGCTCTGCCTCCTTCCTTAATAACGAAATAGTATCTTTCCAAAGACGCAGCAATTCTTCTCTTCTACGTGTCTTTTTTTCCTGTGACAGATAAGAGCGGGATGCTAGTAATGTTCTTCCCACATCGTCATGGATCCGAATTTTTGTATTTAGTATTTCCTGTTCCCTTACTGTCTGATTCACTTGTTTCCCATATAGACGAAGCTGTTTATTCATCTCCCGAAGGCTTTCATTTCTTCTTTCCAGTTCCCGACTCAGTCGATATTGTTTAGTCACATCACAGGCTGTGATTTCATATACGAGACTTCCCTGCAGATAACACTGGTTCCTACGAAACTCCCAGACATCGTTTTTTTCCATCTCAATCAGTAAAATCGGATCCTGACGAATTCTTTTAAATTGTCCCTGCAGTGATCCATTTAACAATCTGTCCCAAAACACATTTGCATTTAGTATTTCTTTCCCTGTAAGAATACTGCTTAATCGGTTCATCTGCATATTGACAAGAAATGGATGTCCTTCTTCCGAGGAAAAACAAACTCCATCTGGAAGGGTATCAAAACTTTCTTTCAGTGCATCTGCCATCAGGCTTCTTTTTTTCTTTCGGATTATTAAGAAAAAAAGATACCCCGCAATTCCCCCAAGCACGAGAAATACCATTACAAAAACACACCAGGGAAGAAACACAATTTTCTGGAAAAAGTCAGAAAATTGGATTCCGGTTTCCTGCTGTATACTAAAATCACTGATTCCCTGCGACAAGTAGAAAGATAGCAATGTAAGAATCATTGCTGCTGTTTTATACTTCCAATCGAAATGCATAATCACCGTTAACAGAAAAAGAAAGATTGCAAGGACCAGTAATAAAATTGCGGTAACTCCCAACAATATATGAACCGGATAGGAAAGGCTGTGATACGGACTCATATATTTTCACCTCCCACATCATAACAAATGGAAATATATTCTGTCTCATCTTCTCTTTTTGATTGAATCGTTACAAAATCCTTTTTCCATTTTTCCGGTAATTGCTTAAATTCCCCTAATATTTCCCGAATACCTAATTCAAAACGAAGTTCTAATTTTTTCTCAGACGTTACCATATGGACCAAAATAGCATCTGCCTTTGATAAAGACATTTCCAGAATTTCTTCAAAAATCTCATAAAGCAAAAGGATTTCTCTTCCAAGAGCGATCTGATTTCCTTCTTTACTGCAGGAAACCGGAATGCCGTATAATCTCACATAAGTAACCGATTCTAAAATAGAAATCCATAACTCTTCACTGCCTTGATACTTTTGTTGAAATAAAAGAATCTGAAGATTGGAATGACGTTTTATATATGCCTGTAATACACATGCATACTTCAGATTAACCTCAAAAATATCCTCATCCGCCTGTGGAATCATGATTCTATTTTCAATTTTCAATAGCTTTGGCTTCATGTTTTTTGCAATCGTTTCATATAATTTATTTTTCTGCTCCAGAAGAATCTTTTTTTCCATCAGCTGATTCTTCGCATCTAGTAATTCATTTTCCTCTGACAGAATCTGAGCAATTTGGCTGAGTTCCTCATTTAGCCTGTTGATCTTCGATAAATCTTTCACCCAGTAAACCATTCCCCCATAAATCGGACAACTTTGGAGCAATAAATTTTCTCCTGGAAATACAGCCTCTGTTTTTGCCACACAAATTTGTCGTGGTGTAACATTTTGAGCCGTTTTCGACCGAAAACAGATTTTCCCGTCCTGATCCATGATTCCCATCCCCAGGGATAAAACGTCTACAAATTTTTCATAGCCATCATTGGATGGAATCAGATGGGCAATGATCAGACTCTCCATAAATGCTGCGAATAAAAGGCAGAGCATTTCCGGGACTTTTAATAATTCCAGAAATAAATTGTCCGGGTTCATAAAAAAGATAATCCAATAAATTCCCCCACAAAAAAGAACCAGAGAAGGCAGAATAATCTTTTTCCGGTTTTGAGGAACCGCACATCTATGAAAAACGATGCCGAGAATGGAAATAGACAGAAAAATTATCCAGAAAACAGACAAAAAATAGAGTGGCCCGTGACTATAATAATCCGAATATAAAGAAATCCCTTCTGGAAACCGAAAAGCCATCTGATGAAAATCATTGGTTATGATACCAATGCAAATACCACCGGCCGGAATATATAATAAATTCCACAGCCGGCTGATTGGAACATCGGAAGGCTTTCCAATGTATAAAACTGTAAAAAACATAAAAAGGACAATAAATGTCTGAGGAATATAGTAGAGATACCAAACCCAGCGTGCTTCCGGGCTCCCTGCAACACATAAATTATATTTCACCGTACGCAAAATGATAAGAATCTGAATCATGACAACAATCAGAGTCAGAAATATTTTCTCTTTTTTATGGACCACCCTTCTTTGAATCTGAAGCATCCACAAAACAGATGCTGCCGAAAAAAAAGCACAAATTAAAACATTATGAGAAAAAATATTTGTTTTCTGTCCAAGTGCTCTGACGAGCATGGCCAGAACAACAGGGCAAAGACAGATGAAATTGATTCTTTTCGTTTTTTGACTATTTTCCACAGAACATCTCCCTTTTATATGTTTAAATTTCAATATATCTTTTATTTTATTATACTTCGACATCAAATACAATAACGAACAAAAAAGCATTGCCCTGCATAAAATAATTTAAACATTTTTTGTTTTTATGTGGGGAGGCAAAAGATATGAATCAGAATCAGGCGGATCTTCCATTTGAGAAAACAGCAAATAAAGTATCTTTTATAACAATTGTCGAAAATATTTTCCTTTCGATTTTTAAACTCTTTGCAGGAATTGTCGCAAATTCCAATGCAATGATTAGTGATGCCATTCATTCCGCTTCTGATGTATTTAGTACAATTATTGTAATTATCGGTATCAGGCTCTCCTCAAAAGGCTCGGATAAAGAACACCCTTACGGGCATGAGCGAATGGAATGTGTTGCAGCAATTCTTCTGTCCGTCGTTTTATTTATCACGGGACTTGGCATCGGATTGGAGGCAACAAAAGAAATCATTAAGGGAAATTATGAGTCTTTGCCGATTCCCGGAACTCTGGCACTTGCTGCAGCAATTATTTCCATTATCACAAAGGAATCCATGTACTGGTATACCCGCTACTACGCCATAAAAATTGATTCAAGTGCACTGATGGCAGATGCGTGGCATCATCGTTCCGATGCACTCTCCTCCGTTGGTGCATTAATCGGAATCGCTGCTTCCATTTACGGATATCCCATTATGGATTCCATCGCCAGTCTTTTCATTTTTCTATTTATTATAAAAGCTGCTATTTCTATTTTTAAAGATGCAGTTAAAAAAATGGTCGATCATTCCTGTGATGAAGAAACAGAAACTACACTTCGTACTTTTATTATGGAGCATAAAGAAATACTGGTTCTTGATCTGTTGAAAACAA
>JALFIK010000185.1 GCA_022776205.1 Eubacterium sp. | reverse complement strand
TATATTCTTCATGGAGCAAAACACGTACCGTGAAAGTAAAGTAAACCTTGTTGAGTTCTCCTCCAACGGATGGAGTCACCGTTCGGTATTAATGGAAATATTGTACAATTATATGTAGATGATATTGTGTATTACGTCTACTTCCTGGTAGTATTTTATGTAATAGAACAATAATTGCTCTGGGTTAGCATGTACATTAGTCTTTTTTTTGATAAAATGAAAGCAACAAGAGAATGCACAAATGAAAGAAGGAGGGAATGAAATGACGAAAAGAAATTTTGGCATCATTTTATTGAGTACATTTTTTATGATGGTAGTTTTCCTGTTGCTGATGGTTGGAAAGATTAATGGAAATGCGATGACAAAAAGTGAAAGCGTAGATATTGGAGGAGAAAGTCTTTATAGTGATGAGTATACTGATCTCATATATAGTACAGAAATTCCAACAGGCATCTCGGGCAAGATAGCATTTACATTAGAGAAAAAGTATCCTGTTGCTGGAGAAGAAAATTATATTGATATTGATTCCACAAAACAATTATTCAAGTATATAGATATGAAAGTAGTTAATTCCAAGAATGAGACAGTCGCTAATACCTCAGAAAGTTCAGATAATTATAGAAGTTTTTTAAAGCGTGAATGGACAATAAATTCGGAAGATACCTATTATTTTAATATATACTTAAACAGGGCAGAACTTCGAAAATTAATTGGTGAAAAGCAATATGTACGTTGCATGTTAGAGTTTAGCTATGAAACTAATAAATATAATAATTTCACTGTTACGAAATACAACCTGTCAAATGGTGGTGTTCAGTATGATTTGAGTGTGACAGATTATGATGGATCCGATAGCAGTCAAACCTGGTTTTTGCGTGAAGACAAGGATGACAAAACGATTAAATTGATCAGCAAGAGTTATAGAGACAATTGCAACACTTCTGATGTGGAGCCTCCTTGGGGGACGAATTTTACTTATTATGCGATAAAAGAGAATGTTGTAAAAAATAAAATCTCAAGCCTTTATTATGCTACTTCGTCAATATCCATGACATCTGATATCAAAAGTGTTCTTGTGAAATATGCGAATTCTGTGGATGTCACTACTCCACCTCCTGGTGTTGGTTCTGCGATTTCTTTGAAGGCAACATCCGGAATAAAGTTGGCCAACCTGGAATGGAGAGGTTCTACGAAGGCTGATGTAACTTACATTACCGGATATCAGATCAAGAGATATAACAGTTCCGGTAAGAATGATGCAATTTATACTGTGAAGGATTCCGGGCAGTATTCTAATATGTTAAAGTGTCCAATTCCTTATTCAGGCACCTATTATTTTACCGCGAAACCATATTATACATATAAAGGTAAAACATATTGGGGAGCTGAAACCGGTAAGGTTGCTTGTTCTTCTGCAAAAATCTATTCCCCGGCCTGTCTTGTAACCAAGCTCAGCAATAAGGTTGCAAAAGTGACTGTGAATGTTCCGGAGGGTGCAAACGGAACGATTCTCTATCAGTATACAGGTGGCAAGTGGAAACAGGTTGCAAAAGTAAGATATTCAAAAAAATGTACGGTGAAGAAGAATACAGCCGGCAAGAAGAAATACAGGGTGGTGTCCTACGTGACAGATGCCGGAAAGACGTATTATGCCGCACCAAGTAAAGCAGCAAAACCGCAATCCAATGTTTGCACATGTAACTATCCGAAGTATGCGGGTGGATATAAGAGTGCAAGTCATTTCTGGAGACCGATTAAGATTTCTTATTCCGGTAATAAGGTACTTGTAAAAGGCAGATTTATTAATACGCATATTTATGCAATGAAGTACTTTAATATCAAACTTACTGTGAAGGCAGAAGGTAAAGTAATCGGAACAAAGACGATCAAATGCGGTAAGATCAAAGCCAAGGGAACAAAAGTAGTTACCGTGAAGTTAGATAAGAGCAAAAAGAATATGGATCTTCGGAACGGCAAGCTCTACTGGAGTTACAAAGTGATTCGGGCAGATGCTTTATAAAACGAATATTTAGATTGTAAAAGCGGACTCTTTGGGGTCCGCTTTTTTTCTTACCATCTTTGTATAGTCATAGTCAATTGATTAATGATACCCGTAAACTTTTTTTGATGAGACATATATTGAAATATGTGTTATATTAGACAAAAAAATAACTGGGAGAGATTAAGATGAAGATAAAACAAGTTGCTGTTCTCGGAGCAGGAGCCGTTGGCTCTTATGTTATCTGGGGACTTTCCAATCATGCGGATATAAAACTGGGTGTCATTGCAGAAGGGGAGCGGGCAGAGCGCCTCAAAAAAGGGTGTATCATCAATGATGTCACCTATCACCCTGAAGTATGGACACCGGAGCAGGCAAAGGGAACAGATTTGCTGATTGTTGCCTTAAAATATGGAGCCCTGCCGGGAGCGATGGAAAGTATTCGCACGATAACAGGAGAAAATACAATTGTTATGAGTCTTATGAATGGTGTGGACAGTGAGGAACTGATTTCTGAGCAAATCGGGCCTTCCCATTTGCTCTACTCGGTCATAAAAATTGCCTCTCATAAAGAAGGGGATGGATTTTGCTTTGATCCTGATGCTACAATAGGAATTATTTTCGGAGAACTATCCGCCCCATATCGAAGTGAACGTGTGCAGGCTGTCGAAGCATTATTTGAATCTTCCAAAATCCGCTACCGTTCTACAGAACATATCCGGGAAGAAATGTGGAGTAAGTTTCGTCTTAATGTGTGCAATAATCTGCCACAGGCGGTTCTCGGTGCAGGTTTGGGCTGTTACCGGGACAGCGTACATATACAGGAAATCAGCAATGGATTGAAAAGAGAATTGGAAGCAGTTGCCAAAGCAAAAGGAATCGATCTTAGTAAAGCGGATTCAGGAACAAGTAAGGGAGGTGCATTTCTGCCGACGACAAGATATTCGACCTTACAGGACCTGGATGCGGGACGTCATACGGAGATTGATACTTTTTCGGGAGCACTGATTCGCATGGGAAAAGAACTGGGGATACCGGTGCCTTATAACGAGTATACCTACCATATCATCAAAGCGATGGAAGAGAAAAATGACGGGAAATTTGATTATTAGATTTTATAATTATTAGACCCGAAGAAGGATAGAATCTGATATAATAATAGCTGAACATTGCAAAGGAGTTATAATTTCGCGAAGAATTATGGATGAAAATAAATCGACATTTCAAAAGGCCTTGTCACGCTTTACTCATGAATTTGCAAATGGAGATGTGATCAGAAAATATGCCGAATCAGGGTATTCTATTCCGGAGATACAGAAACATTTGGATTTCCCGACTCCGGCAGAGCAGGTAAGAAAGATTGCCTGGGATCATTTACTGGAAACAGGGCAGATTCTCCTGAATGAACCAGGCTCCGGAGATAATGGGAGATATGAATATGTAAAGGAGGTTTCCCCTTACGGAAGAACAAGTTTTCGCAAGGTAAAGATTGAAGAGGAAGAGGATATCTCATGGAAAGTGGTGGATTGTGAGCCGGGTAAGCTCAATAACTATCTGGAAGGTGTGGATAATGTGATATATGCACAGATTCCATTTGGCCTGCTTCGATATCAGGATTCGGAACGATATCAGCAGATGTTGGAGACTCTGCCGAAAAAAGAAGCAGATTTTATTGACAGTTTTTTTGTGGAAAGAAAATGTGTGTACTACCGATTGAATAGAAGAGTGGCAAGCATATTAAAACGATTAATGGAAAATGGCTTATATCATGGGAAATTTTATCCTTCTGCCTTTGATGGTGATGATAACAATAAAACTGATTCCGAAAGAAATTATGGAGAAAAATCGCAGGTTATCAGAAGATTGTTGGAGCCAAGGAAAACCTGAGAAATGGTATTTTGGAATCCCGGTGGTATTGTTGTGGCTGTTACTCATAGGATGGTTTGTGAAATGCTTTATTTGAAGGAGATAACGATGGTATACAAATATTTTTATAAAACACCGGCGGGTTTTTCTGATATATTGATGAATAGTGATGGCGAGTACCTTACAGGTTTATGGTTCCAGGGCTCCCGGGATGAATTAAAACATGTGACGAATTGTGAAGAACGATTACTTCCTGTTTTTAAAGATACGATTCGGTGGCTGAATCAATATTTTTCAGGGAATCTTCCTGATTTTATGCCAAAATACAGAATTAACGGGCTTACGGATTTTCGGAAAGAAGTAGTTGATCAGATGTTGAGGATTCCGTATGGGGAAGTTGTCACATATGGAAATATAGCAGAGATCCTCGCGAAAAAAAGAAAAGGCAGGAAGATGTCTGCAAGGGCAGTCGGCGGGGCGGTAGGATGGAACCCCATATGTATCATTATTCCCTGTCATCGAGTGGTTGGAAAGAACCATTTTTTAACCGGGTATGGAGGGGGGCTGGAGAATAAAAAAGCCCTTTTAGCGCTGGAAGGTCATAACTTGGATGAATTTTCTACAAAAATTTAAGGAGTAAAGAGTGGAA